>JANLVW010000831.1:0-2289 GCA_031364205.1 Ferruginibacter sp. | reverse complement strand
GGAAGCAGTAGCAAAATTAAATAATGAACCAACATCACCAAGAAAGATGCGCTTGTTAGCTGATCTTGTACGTGGTATGAAGGTAGAAAAGGCACTTGCTGTTTTGGAGCACAATCCAAAGCATTCATCAGTTCCTTTACGTAAACTAATTCTTTCTGCCATCAGTAACTGGAAGGCAAAGAACGAAGGTGCAGATGAAACTGCTTTAATAGTGAAAACTATTTTTGTAGATGCTGCAAGAGTTATCAAGCGTATGCGCCCTGCACCACAGGGTCGTGGTTACAGAGTTCGCAAACGTAGCAACCACGTTACTGTATTTGTAGACGCAGCAGATGCTACTGAAACAGCAGTAAAGGTTTCTAAAAAAGAAACAGTAAAGAAAGAAGTTGCACCGGTTGCCGCACCTAAAAAGACAGCAACAAAAAAAGCAGCTCCAAAGAAAAAAGCTAATTCAGAAACCGAATAAAATAAATTAATCCCGGGTTTTCGGGAGCTAAAAAAATAATATGGGTCAGAAAACAAATCCGATAGGTGCAAGATTAGGAATCACCCGTGGTTGGGACAGTAACTGGTTTGCTCACAAAAAAGATTATGCTAAAAAGCTAATTGAGGATGATCGCATTAGGAATTACCTTAACGCTCGTATCAACAAAGGTGGTATTGCAAAAATAGTTATTGAGCGTACACTAAATAAGTTGATCGTTACTATTCATACGTCTAAACCTGGTATAATTATCGGTAAAGGTGGTGGTGAGGTTGACAGAATTAAGGAAGAGTTGAAAAAACTTTGCGGTAAAGAAGATGTGCAGATTAATATTTTAGAAATTCGTAGGCCGGAACTTGACGCTGCTATTGTTGCAGATACAATTGCCCGCCAGTTAGAAAATAGAATAAGTTATAAGCGTGCAATAAAAATGTCTATAGCCTCTGCCCTTCGTATGGGTGCAGAAGGCATCAAGGTAAAAGTTGGTGGTCGTTTAGGTGGTTCAGAAATTGCCCGTAGTGAAGAAATCAAGCAAGGTCGTACACCATTACACACACTTCGTATGGATATAGACTATGCAAATGTTTTTGCTTTAACTGTTTATGGAAAAATTGGGATTAAAGTATGGATTTGTAAAGGTGAAGTCTTAGGTAAGAGAGACCTAAATCCTAATGTACTTGCAGGTGGAAAAAATGAAGGTCCTGAGAGACAAGGCAGTTTTGATAGAAGGGATGACAGAAGAGGTGGCGATGATAGAAGAGGTGGGGGAAGAGGTGGAGATGACAGAAGAGGTGGTGGGGATAACCGTGGCACAGGTGGAAGAAGGTAATAAATTTAGAATTCAGATTTGCGATTTCGGATTTAATTAGGTCGCTTTCAATCAATTAAATATAAAGCTGATTTTATAGAAGAAAATTAAAATTTTCAATTTAAAATCAAAAATAGAATTAAGATGTTACAACCGAAAAGATCCTTACACAGGAAAACGCAAAAAGGAAGAATGAAAGGTGATACTAAACGTGGTGCCACCTTAGCTTTCGGAACATTTGGACTAAAAGCGTTGGCTAGTGTTCAATTAACGAACAGACAGATAGAAAGTGCCCGTCAGGCTATGACCCGTGCTATGAAAAGAGAAGGTAATGTTTGGATCAGAATATTTCCTGACAAACCTATTACTGCAAAGCCTGCTGAGGTGAGAATGGGTAAAGGTAAAGGTAATCCAGAAGGGTGGGCTGCAATTGTACAACCGGGCCGTATTCTATTTGAAGCGGATGGTGTAACTGAAGAAGTAGCAAAAAATGCATTTGCGTTGGCTGCACAAAAATTACCAATACTTACAAAATTTATCGTTAGCAGAGATTTTGTAGCTTAGTTTAAAGGTTTTCAATGACAGATTGGACCTACAATTTTGAATGATCAAATAACAGATGATGTCTAAAAAAAATGAATTCGCACAAAGCCTTTCAGGTTTATCTGCGGCCGATTTAAATGCAAAGATTAAGGAAGACGAAATGCGTATGAAGAAGTTGACTTTTGCACATGCAATTGCACCTTTGGAAAATCCACAAAGCATTCGTGTTTTGAGAAGAGATATAGCACGTCTAAAAACGCAACTAAGAATAACTCAGATCGGGGCTTAATAACCCTTAAAAAGAATAACAATGGAAGATAATTTAGTAAGAAATCTTAGAAAAACAAGAACTGGTCTCGTATCAAGCAATAAAATGGATAAAACCATCACTGTGGCTGTCGAAAGAAAGGTGAAGCACCCTTTATACGGAAAGTTCCTTAAAAAGACAACCAAG
>JANLVW010000813.1:0-11327 GCA_031364205.1 Ferruginibacter sp. | reverse complement strand
TACCATTTCTTTCGCATCATCACTTTTAATGCTCATTGGTTTTTCGCAAAGCACATTTTTGCCCGCAGTAAGTGCATGTATAGAGTGTGTATAGTGAAAACCATTTGGAGTGCATACACTTACAATATCAAAGTTAATTGTATTATCAGCCAACATTTCCTCTATTGAAAAGTAAGGTACAGATTTATGCTTATAAGCAAATTCAGTAGCTTTTTGTTTGTCAATGTCACATACAGCAGCCAGTATTCCATTTTTTTTTATTTCAATTGCATGCTTTTCAGCAATTCTGCCACATCCAATCAAGGCAAAAACAGGTTTCATTAAGTGAAGTTACGTTTTATGAATTGAGGGATTAATATTGGAAAAAATCTCTAAATAAAAGGAAATGATTGCTTAAAAGTCAAAAAAGTAAACTACTTTTGCACTCAATTAAAAAAAGTAAAACAAACCGTTTTAAACAAAAAATTAATGTCGCATTTAACTTTAGAGAAAAAAGCAACTATTTTCTCAACTTATGGCGGAACCGCCAAAAACACAGGCTCTATTGAAGGACAAATAGCAATGATTACGGAGCGCATCAACCATATTTCTACGCATCTTAAAACCAACAAAAAAGATTTCTCTTCTCAGCGTGGTTTAATGATAATGGTTGGACAACGTAAAAGATTGCTTACTTACCTCAGCAAACATGATCTTACAGGTTACAGATCTTTAATTGAAAAATTAGGTCTTCGTAAATAATTTATATTATGTAATAATTAGAATTTTTTCCCAACTGTATTATACTGTTGGGATTTATTCTTTATACCTACTATCTTTTTAACGTGTTGAAAATTAATTTCAATAATAAATAATTAAAAATGTCATTACTACAACCAAAATCAATTACGTTCGATATAGGTAGTGGAAGAATGGTTACCATCGAAACAGGAAAAATGGCCCGCCAAGCTGACGGTGCAGTTACTGTTCGTCAGGGTAACTGTATTTTATTAGCAACTGTGGTAGCTAATAAAGAACCAAAAGAAGGTCAAAACTTCTTTCCTTTGTCAGTAGATTATCAGGAAAAGTTTGCATCTAACGGTCGTATTCCAGGTTCATTCTTTAAAAGGGAAGCCCGTTTAAACGATTACGAAATACTCACATCAAGGTTAATTGACAGAGCACTTCGTCCTTTGTTTCCTGAAGATTATTTATGCGATGTGCAGGTATTAATTTCTCTTTTATCGTCTGATGATGAGGTGATGCCTGATTCACTTGCCTGTCTTGCAGCATCTGCAGCCTTGGCTGTTTCTGATATTCCCATTCAGGAAATAATTTCTGAAGTACGTATTGCCCGGGTTGACGGGAAAATTATAATTAATCCAACACGCACAGAATTGGCTGCTGCGGATATGGAGTTTTTGATTGCAGCTACCAGCAAAAATATTATGATGGTAGAAGGCGAAAGTAAAGAATGTAGTGAAGAAGATTTGATACTAGCCATCGAGACTGCCCATGAAGCAATACAGGTTCAGGTAAAGGCACAGGAAGATTTAAGGGATTTAGTTGGCTCTAATGAAAAAAGAGAATATACAAAGCCTTATAGAAACGAAGAATTAGATGCAAAAATCATAGCTTTTGCAAAAGATAAAATGTATGCAATTTCTTCTTCAGCATCTGCCAAGCATGAAAGAAGTAATGCTTTTACAAAATTAAAAACAGAAGTTAAAGAATTTTTGGGGGAAGATTTAGAGCAAAAAGATAAACATTTAGTTGGTCATTACTTTGGCGAGTTACAATATAATGTTGTTAGAGATATGATTTTAAATGACCGGGTTAGATTGGATGGAAGAGGTACGGAAGATATTCGTCAGTTAGAAATGGAGACTGATATTTTACCAACACCACACGGTTCAGCATTGTTCACAAGAGGTGAAACACAATCACTTACAACAGTTACTTTGGGAACACCATTAGATGAGTTATTGGTAGAAAGTGCTCATCACTCAGATTATACCAAGTTTATTCTGCATTATAATTTCCCTCCATTTTCAACAGGAGAAGTGAAAATGATGCGTGGTGTTGGTAGAAGAGAAGTTGGTCATGGTAATCTGGCTATGCGTTCGCTAAAACAAATGATGCCCGGTACAGAATATCCTTATACGGTTCGTGTAGTGAGTGATATTTTAGAAAGCAATGGTTCATCATCAATGGCTACAGTCTGCGCAGGTTCTCTTGCACTAATGGATGCAGGCGTACCGCTTAAAAAACATCTAAGTGGCGTTGCAATGGGCTTAATTAAAAAGGGCGACCAGTTTGCAGTATTGACAGATATTTTGGGTGATGAAGATCATTTAGGAGATATGGATTTTAAAGTTACAGGTACCCGCGATGGTATATGCGGTGTGCAAATGGATATTAAAGTCGATGGATTGAGTATGGATATTATGCGGAGCGCTTTAGCGCAGGCACGAAAAGGTCGTTTACACATATTAGATGCAATGCACGCAACGATTGAGGCTGCACGTGCGGATGTAAAACCACATGCCCCTAGAATGATTAAGTTTACGATTGACAAAGAATATATTGGTGCGGTTATAGGACCCGGGGGTAAAGTAATTCAGGAAATACAAAGAGAAACCGGTGCAACTGTAAATATTGAAGAAGTAAATAACGCAGGTTCTGTAAGTATTTTCTGTAAAGATAAAACTGCATTAGATAAAGCATATTCGTGGATTCAGGGTCTTGTAGCAACTGCGGTTGTCGGAGAAACTTATGAAGGAACAGTTAAAAGTATTAAAGAATTTGGTGCATTTGTAGAGTTTCTACCTAAAAAAGAGGGTTTGTTGCATATTAGCGAAATAAGCTGGAAACGCTTAGAAACTATGGATGGTATTTTTACTGAAGGAGAAAAAGTAAAAGTGAAACTGATGGAAATTGACCAACGCACTGGGAAATTTAAATTAAGTAGAAAAGCTTTAATGCCTAAACCTGAAGCCCCGGCCAGGCCTGAAGCTCCAAAATCTTAAAATCTTAAAATTAAAATTTAGCTGCAACTTTAATATAGGTTGCAGTTTTTTTATTTATGGAATACATTGAAATTTTATTTGAAAATTTACCCGATAACGAAAGAGAATTGCTGATTGCAGTTTTGGCTGATATTGGATTTGAAGGCTTTGAAGAAGAAAACAATACGCTTAAGGCTTTTATCCCTTCTCAAGAATTTGAGGAAGACCTATTGGTTAAAACAGTTGAGATAAAAAATGTAAAATACTCAAAATCAGTTATTAAATCTCAAAACTGGAATGAATTATGGGAGTCGGATTTTCAACCTGTAATGATAAATTTTCCTGAAACAAACATACCTTTTGTAAAAATATTAGCTCACTTTCACAAAACTGATCCCTCATTTTTATTTAATATTTCTATTACACCAAAAATGAGTTTTGGCACAGGTCACCATGCAACTACTCATTTAATGGTTGCGCACATGAGTGAGATTGATTTTAAAGAGAAGTCAGTCATTGACTTTGGAACAGGTACGGGTATACTTGCAATTCTAGCAGAAAAATTAGGGGCTGCACATGTTGTTGCGATTGATAACGATGAGTGGAGTATTAAAAATACAATTGAAAATGTTGAGGTTAATAATTGCACCAATATAGTTTTGCAACACACTGAAACTATTTCATCTAATTTTAAAGCTCAGATTATATTGGCTAATATAAACCTCAATACGATCAGACAAAATATTAATGCAATCATTAATGCTGCTGACATAAATTCGATTTTATTATTTAGTGGGATAATGTTGCATGACGAAGAAAAAATATTACAAGTGCTGCAAACCGCTGACTTAAAGGTTAAGGCAGTTTATAAAAAAGATAACTGGCTTTCGGTAATGGCAACAAAAAATTTAGAGTAATATTTTTGAAATGTAACAGATTGCCGAAAATAAATTGTGAAATATTCTGTAATCTGTGGATTTCTTTTAAGTTTTTAACGTGCGAAAAATACAATTTTGTTTATATTTGATTTCATATTTAATTAAAATTTACGCATGGAAGAATTGTTTCTCATAATATGTGCTTACATGATAGGTTCAATTCCTACGGCTCTTATCATCAGCAGAAAATTTTTTGGGATTGATATCAGGGAGTTCGGAAGTGGCAATATGGGTGCTACCAATACTTTTAGGGTATTAGGCTCCAAATACGGAACAATCGTAATGGTTTGTGATATCTTAAAAGGAATGGTCGCTGTTGCTTTGTATAACTTTCTTCCATATTATCTGCATCAGGGCAGCGGAATTGAAAGAACCAATTTAATGATTGGGCTTGGCCTATCTGCAGTGGTTGGTCATGTATTTCCTTTATGGGCTGATTTTAAAGGGGGTAAAGGTGTTGCAACTTTATTTGGAATGATCCTCGCCATTCAACCTGTAATTGCAGGTAGTTGTGTAGGTGTTTTTCTATTAGTTCTTTATCTTACAAGATTTGTTTCTCTCAGTTCTATTTTGGCAGGTTTAATGCTTCCAATTTCTGTATTGTGGATATGGAACGAGCACGAAATTCTTTACAGGATTTTTGCTTTGTTTGTAGCGTTGCTTATTATCATAACTCACCAAAAAAATATTGGTAAATTATTACGTGGTGTAGAAAGTAGAATTCCTATTTTAAAATATAGGGATAAGCGAAAAAATCGCCAAAAATGAATCTCCTTTCATAAGATTTTAAAAAACTGGTACGGGTATTGTTTAATTCTTTTTGAACTTAAAAAACCCGAAAAATGAAAAATTTAATTTTACTTTTCTCCGTAACAATAATGATGGCAGCATGCACCACAAATGCAGTTACGGGCAGAAAACAATTGAGCCTTATACCTGAAGAGCAATTACAAGCAGATGCCGTACAGCAATATCAAAGTTTTTTATCTCAAAATAAAGTAGTAAGTAGTTCTAATAACAGGGATGCAGAAATGGTAAAGAGAGTGGGCTCTAGAATTGCAAATGCGATTACCTCATATTATGGATCTCAGGGGAAAACAGATGTTTTAAGTGGCTACAAATGGGAGTTTAATTTAGTTGACAGCAAAGATGCAAATGCATGGTGCATGCCTGGTGGTAAAGTTGTAGTTTATACAGGATTGCTTCCTATAACACAAAATGAAGCTGCATTAGCAGTTGTATTAGGTCATGAAATTACACATGCGGTTGCCAAACATAGTAACGAAGCAATCAGCAAACAATATCTTTTGCAAGGCATAGGAGGTATAGTTGGAGCATCGATTGGAAACGAGCAAAAAGCTTCTATATTTAATAATGTATTCGGATTAACGTCAGGAGTTTATGGTCTTAAAAACTCCCGGAACAATGAGTATGAAGCTGATCATTTTGGACTTATATTTTGTGCAATGGCGGGGTATAATCCTAATGAAGCTATTACATTTTGGAATAGAATGGCTTCCGCTAAAGGTGAAAACGGTGCCCCTCCTGAATTTCTATCTACACACCCTTCGGATGCTAATAGAATAAGCAGATTAAAAGGTTATATGCCCGAGGCTTTAAGTTATTACAAACCTGTAAAAAGATAATATTTAAATAAAAAAAACTCCTTAATAAGGAGTTTTTTTTATTTAAATATTACTGTACCTAAACGTTTTGCTATTAGTTGTGCTTCCATTTTAAGTTCAACGTGGGTTTTTAAAAATAAAAACTGGTCAGCTTCGTCAATTGATTTTTCAAGTTCTTTCTGATTTTCATCTATAAGTTTCTTTATTTTTCTGAGTTTAAAATAAGATAAGGTTAAAATTACTTCTTCTTTAAATAAATCGTCTCTGGTCAAAATTTCTCCCTCTAAATGCTCCTTCCACCTAGAGCTTATTTCAGTTTGTGTATACATTAAACTAATGACAAGCCTGCTTACGATTTCGTCTTCGAAATATAAAAAATCATTTTTAGTAGGATTTTTACCCCGGCTAAACAAGTCTCTATAATTATTTATTATCTTAATTAATACGGGGTTCTCTATCATTGCAACCAAATCATTTTCATCCATCTGTTCAAAAATATATTCAGCAACAGTAATTTCTTCATTCCATTTTTTTAATCCAAATTCTAACAAACTTCTTACAATTGCTCGCTCTTGGAATTCATCTTTATTAAAAAGAGAATCCAATTTATCCTCTTGGTCTGACTGTGGATGGCTTAGAGCATTATCTTCATTTTTTAAAATGCTATTTGTCTGTTCCCTGTTATCTTCTTTTTGTATTTTTTCTCTGATGAATTTATTTACAAGATCGTTTAGCCCTGCCTCTTCAATTTTGAGCATTTCCGAAACCTGTTGAATATAATCCTGCCTTTTTGTAAAATGTTCAGCCTTTGTAATTTTAGAAATAGTTTCTGCAATTCGATTTACAATTGCCGATTTTTTTACAGAATCTGTTCCGGCTTCTTTTAATGATAACCCAAGTTGAAAGATTACAAAATCTTTTTTATTTAAATCAATAAATGCTTTAAATGCCGAAGGACCAATTTTATATACATAACTGTCGGGGTCTTCATTATCTGGTATGAGTACTAGTTTTACATTTAATCCTTCTTCAAGTGCAAGATCCATTCCTCGAACCGCAGCTTTTATGCCTGCACCATCACCATCATAAATAATAGTAAGGTTATTTGTATATTTTTTAATCAACCGAAGCTGATCCGGTGTTAGGGATGTACCACCGCTTGCGACTACATTTTCAACACCGGCCTGGTGAAGACTTACAACATCTGTATAACCTTCAACTAATAAACATTCATCTGCTTTATCGATTGCCATACGGGCAAAATAAGAACCATATAGAATTTTACTTTTTACATAAATTTCATTTTCCGGGGTATTAATATATTTTGGAGCTTTATCATTTTTTTTAATAAGTCTTGCACCAAAACCCGAAATTTTGCCACTCTGGTTGTGAATAGGAAATATTATTCTTCCCCTATAATTATCCCTTAGTTTTTCTTCTCTTAAAACGACCAATCCACTTTTTTGTAAAAGTTCAGGATTAAATTGTGAAGTGACAGCTGCCTTAGCAAAACTATCTCCTGTTTCAGGATCGTAACCTATCTGGAATTTTCTTATAATATCTTCCCTAAAGCCTCTTTCTTTTAAATAACTTAGGGCAATATCCTGACCTTCTTCAGTTTCAAAAAGTGCTTCTGAAAAAAACTTTTGACCAAAATTATTAATAACAAAAAGGCTGTCAGATGATTGTTGATATAATTTTAATTCGGGGGTAGTTTCTGTTTCTTCAACCTCAATATTATATTTATTGGCAAGCCACTTAAGTGCTTCTACATAGCTGTATTTTTCTAAATCCATTAAAAAACCAATGCTGTTGCCGCTTTTACCGCAACCGAAACATTTATAAATTTCTTTAGCAGGTGAAACTGTAAAGGATGGGCTTTTTTCGTTGTGAAAGGGACATAGGCCCAACAGATTAGAGCCACGCCTTTTTAAATTTACAAAAGAACCTACGATCTCTTCAATTTTTATGCTGTTTTGTATTAACTGTATCGTCTCTTTGCTTATCAATTATAATTTTTAAAAGTTGTAGCAAAACTAAACTTTATGAAGGTTATGATGGTTAAATAGTTTGATTTGCTTAAGCTGAAAATAGCAGGTCATATATTCTGTAAAATTTTCAGAATATAAATTGGTAGCGAATTATGATAACTTTTAAGATTATTCTAATAACTTTAATGCCTAATTTAAAATAGTATTTCATGAAAAAATTATGCTTTTTTTCCTTTGTTTTATTCGTTGCTGCAGGTGCAGGGGCGCAGTCTTTAGATGATATTGGAAAACTAATGGAAAAAAATAAGTACGATGTTGCAAAAGTTTCTATTGAAAAATATATTTCCGATCCAAAAAATGCTGCAAGTGCAGAAGCCTGGTATTATAAAGGAAGAATCTACAACTCTTTATCTAAGGATACCACTGTTGCTAAACAGGATGCTTATAATTACAAACAAACAGCATTTGATGCCTTCAAAAAAAACCAGCAGTTAGATAAACTCGATTTGAGAATGAAATCCGAGTTTTTTAAATCCTATCTCGATCTTTATTTGGGGTTTTATGATTTAGGGGCACAGAATTTTAATCTTAAAAATTACACTGCTGCTTATAACTCATTTTCAAAATCTCAGGAGATGGAAAATTTTATTTTATCAAAAAATTATTTATACGATGAAATAAAATTAAATAAGCTCGACACTTCATTGGTAATGAATATTGCTGCAGCTGCTTTGCAAGCTTCAGATACATTAAATGCTGTAATAAATTACCGGAGAATAACAGATGCCGGAATTACAGGGCTTGATTATGAAAGAGTTTATGAGTATTTAGCCCGTTATTATTTAGACAAAAAAGATAACAGCAATGCACAAATGATATTGGCAAAAGCAAAAACTGCTTATCCTAAAAATAATTTTTGGAACGCATTGGAAGTTGAACAGATTTCTAAAAGTGGAGATATAAAAGCATTGTTAGCACGTTACGATGAATTGTACAATAAAGATCCACGCAATTTTGCCAACGGTTATAATTATGCAGTTGAAATGTACAACAGTCTTTGGGCAAATGAAAATAAATCTCCTGACACAACATTATTTTTAAAACTGATTACAGTTTTAAAATCAGCTATTGCTGTAGATGAAAGTATGGATGCAACAATGCTTTTAAACAATCATTTATTTAATGTAGCTGCAGATTACAGCAATAAAGCAGCGCTTATTAAAGTTTCCAAAACCACAAAACCTGATGAGCTTAAAAAGAAAAAAGATCTAAATGCATCTTCAATAAGTTATATGAACGAATTAATTCCTTACGGGGAAAGTATGATAAAGTTTCTTAGTGCAAAAACAACACTTACTACAAAGCAAAAAATAAATTACAAACAGGTAGCCAATTATTTAAGCGATGCTTACAGAGTGAAAGGAGATCTTAAAAAATCTGCAGATTATGATAAAATTACTGACAGCATCAAATTTTAATAAATAAAATAGTCCGGCAGATTTTCTGCCGGTTTTTTTTATTGAATGAATTGTTTTTTTATGGTTTTTAAAACAGTAAAAACCCTCCTCCGTAAATTTTTTAATTTATTTTATTTCAAAATCCTTTCGAAAGTAAAAATTCTTTACTAAACATTTCTTTATCCATTCAATTCGTAAAGTAACTTCCATTTTACTATCCCGAATGCATTGCTTTTGTAGATCATTACAAAACCAAGTTTTTTCGATAGAGTTACTGTCTGCATTCCCACCTACCTATATTACCAAGGCCGATTTTGATACCCTGTTGATGTAATACTTATAAATTTTACATTCCGTGTGTAATAATCGACAAGTGTTTTTTAGCAATAATTTTTTTAAGTTTTATTTAATTGAACCCTGCTATATTTAGCGTCAATTTTTTTCCATTTTGCTTAAAAAAGTTTACAGAATTTGAACGTAGTTTAATATTTATATAAGGTTTGGCCCGTTATCATAATAACAATCTATTTTTTTAGCATTTCAGCCTACTCAATATTACATGAATAAAACCCATATTTATTGACCACTATTCCAAAAATTGTTATTGTTATTTTAGTAGCATTTATTATGAATATGCTGTTTCTAAAAGATTTTGATTTGTCTTTAGTAAATCCTTTTTGATAGGGATTGTACTTTTTATTTCACCATCACAAAAGTTCCTAAAATTAAAACTGCCTCCTCCTTTTTTTAATATGAGATTTGCCTTCAGCCTTAGAAGCAATAATGTTTGTAATAGTTGTAATGGTAAATTGTGTTTTAAATAAGGTTTGGATTTTCTCAATTCAAACATAACACATCGATACACAAAATAAAATAATTTGATTGTAACATATTTACTTTAAGAAATCCATTTTATTTGTATAATTTATTTCTTATTCTAATATTTAATTTTTTTTAAAAAGACCTTTCTTGTTATAGAATTGTTTACTCAATTAACGATTTTTTTACAAAATTTTTTTTACTTACACCTTTCTAAATTTTTACATCAGCATTAAGTTTGTAACTAATTGGCTTTTAGTATGCTTTATCAATTATTTTTTAAAATAAACATCCACTAATTTTTCGAAGGCATTATTATTGAAAAACAAAACTTTAACTTTTATGCTCTGTATAACCATCCGGTTTATCCTTTATATCTTATGTAAAGCTTTTAATCGTCTTTGCTGATATCGAAAATAGTGGAGTTAATGGTAGGAGGACTGGAAGTCTTATTTCGCCCGCATAAGGTTTATCTTAAAGCGTACAGACTACAATTGGATTTAGGTATCAAGCTCCTGCTGGAACTGAATATAGAATTAGGATTATCACAGCAGTAGCAAATGTTTTATTAGAAATTTTGGCTACGACAGCAAATGGACCGATTTATACTGTATTACCAAGTACATCGCGTAACATTTGTGTAAGATTATCAGATCGAGACTTGGTTGGGATCAGCAAGTGAGATTTGAATTTACTTTTAGAGCAGGTATATGGCATCAGAATGAAATTGGTTTATTTGATGACTTATCTCTTGCCGTACAATGTTCCGCCCATTGCCTGTAACTTTTCAAGGATTTGTTGCAAGAACATTGGACAATCGTACAACAAAATGATTGTGGGAGGTTTCGCATGAGATAAATGTGAAAGGTTATTATGTTGAAGCGGGCACAAACGGTGTAACCTTTCAACATATCGGCTATGTTAGTGCAACAGGAAAAAATGTTTACAGCTTAAATTATGTAAAGATTTAAACGGAAAAACTAAATATTCTACCATTATAAAATTATTCGGAAAAGAAACTGTCTTAAACAGTATGCAAGTTTATCCTCAACCTGCATTTGAACAAGTTATTGTTCAACATAATAAAGCAACTGAAATCGCGGTGTTTACTTTTTACATTGCAGAATGTGAAATAATAATGCAAAAACTTGCAATGCCAAACACCCGGCAAACTCAAATAAATATGAGCAATCTTAATGGCGGTTAATACAAGTTACATTATGATGATGAAAGCGGAAAAATACAAAGTAAATCTTTGATTAAAAATTAAAATCTGTTTTTAATAGTTGGTAAAAGCAATCTCTTACACAAAAAGGGATTGCTTTTTTTTTATTTACAGCTTGATTGATTAATGTTTGGTTATTATTCCTAATTAATTTCAATTTTTTTAAAAACTTATTAGTATAATCTAAACCGTTTTAAAGACTAATATGATTAAGGGTTTTTCTTGGCTCGGGAGAACAGAATTACTAATTGTAGAAACAGCTAAAAAAATTGCTGCTGCTCACCA
>JANLVW010000757.1:0-1044 GCA_031364205.1 Ferruginibacter sp. | reverse complement strand
TGGTAGATTTTTCAAACAAGGGCGAACCAATATTATAAAAATTTGTTCCAGGCGTTACCTGATAAAATCCCATTGCACTTAGTACATACCATCCACTCATTTGTCCGCAGTCTTCGTTCCCTATAAGACCGTCAGGAGTATTTTTATAAAATTCTGTTTGTATTTTATTAATTATTTTTTGCGCTTTCCAGGGTGAATTTGTATAATTGTACAGATAAGCGATGTGGTGACTTGGCTCATTGCCATGTGCATATTGTCCGATTAATCCGGTAATGTCGCTTTGCTCTCTGCCGGTTGTTGTTGTGGTAGTACTGAACAATTCATCCAGTTTTTTTTCTAACGCATCAGGTCCCCCTGTCATTTGTAAATAACCGCCAATATCCTGCGGCATATAAAAACTGTATTGCCAGGCATTGGCTTCAGTGTAGTTGTTGTTTACTTCCTTTGGGTCAAACGGATTTAACCAATCTCCATTTTTTCGAGGGTGCATAAAACCGGTTTTTGGCTCGAGCACATTTTTATAATATTGTGCCCGCTGAATAAATTCATCATAAACTTTTTGGTTCCCTATTGCTTTTGCAAATATGGCAATACACCAATCATCATAAGCATATTCCAATGTGCGGCTCACGCTTTCCTGCTCATCATCGCTTTCAATTAAGCCTTTTGTTTTGTAAGACGCTAATCCAAAATGGTTCATGTTTGCACTTTGCAACATAGCTTCTAACGCAAGTTTGGTATCAAAGTTTGTTATACCTTTTATGTAAGCATCTACGATTACCGGAATGCTGTGATAACCAATCATACACTCTGTTTCGTTACTTGCCAATTCCCAAACGGGCAACCTCCCGCCTTCTTTATATTGGGCTAAAAATGTTTTAATATAATCTAGCGTTCTTGCTTTATCAATAATGGTGTAAAGTGGATGTGCCCCACGGTAAGTATCCCATAAGCTAAAAACCTAATAGTAAGTGTATCCTTCTGCTTTGTGAATATTGTTATCCCGACCTCTGTATGTCTCATCAACATCCATGTTTATACAAG
>JANLVW010000655.1:0-6103 GCA_031364205.1 Ferruginibacter sp. | reverse complement strand
CGAGTTTGATGGCCTCGTCGGCCAGATCCGGAATATCGAGCATATAGACCGTCTCGTCGAACGATGTATGGGCGTTCACGTCCGCGCCGAAGGCGATCTGCATGCGCATGCTACAAGCCGTAGCTGCACCCAATAAATGTGCTAAATCAGTAATCATTCCCCAATTTTCCGGACCTTTTAAACCACGTCCGCCACTTACTACAATATCTGCTTCACCCAAAGGCACTTCACCTTTAACAAGGTCAGTACTTACAACCTGCACTTTAGCCTCTTCTGGCGTAATGTTTAAAGCTACAACTTCCGCAGTTCCGCCTGTTGTAATTACATTGAAAGAATTTGGGTTCAGGGCAATAATTTTCTTTGCGGTATTTACTGTTATGTTAGCAAAAGCTTTACCACTAAAAACTGTTTTTTTTACAGTAAATCCATTACTTACGTCAGGTAGTGCTGCGGCTCCGGACACCAAACCGGCTTTTAACCTAACACTTAACCTTGGCGCAATTGCCTTACCGGTTGTATTGTTAGAAAATACAATCACATCGGCCGTTTCAGCGGCTGTGGCAATTATTTTGGTGTAAACGTGTGCATCAAAATTGTTAAGCGTTGTATCTGCAATCGTATGCACTTTTGTAAGACCATAATTACCTAAAGTAGCAACATTGTCATTTACAGTTCCAATTAAAATTCCTTCTGCATTTGTGCCGGTAACTTCTGCTATTTTTGCGGCATAAGATGCGGCTTCAAAAGAAGTTTTTTTAATATGTCCGTCTTGATGATCTATAAAAACTAATACCATGGTAATGGATGATTTAATAAGTTATAATGGATGATTTAATTAAAATACTTTAGCCTCTTCATGAAGTAACCTCACTAATTCTTCAGGGTTTTCGGCACTTACCAACTTTACGCCCGCTTTGGCAGGTGGTAAATCGAAAGATGAGATAGTTGTATAGCTTTCGGCAGTAACAGCTTCTACTACTTTTAATGGTTTCGTTCTTGCGCCCATAATTCCCTTCATATTTGGAATGCGTTGTTCAGCCATACCTTTCTGGCAACTAACTACCAAAGGCAAAGCTGCTTTATCAGTTTCTTCACCACCATCTATTTCTCTAACAACAACTGCGTTTCCGACTTCCAAATCAAATTTTATACCATGAGAAATATAAGGTAAATCCAAAATTTCTGCAACCATACCGCCAATAGATGAACCATTATAATCGATGGTTTCTTTACCTGTAAATATTAAATCGTAGCCGCCATCTTTTGCAATGGCAGCAATCTGAGTTGCTATATTAAAACTGTCTGAAGTATCAGAATTTACACGAATAGCTTCATCTCCACCAAGTGCCAATGCTTTGCGGATAATAGGATCACTTTCAGCACCACCAACATTAATAAGGTGTAAAATTGTTGCAGGATCTGCTTCTTTAAGTTCAATTGCTCTAACCAAAGCATACCATTCATCGTATGGATTTATAATCCACTGAACACCTGTAGTTTCAAATTTCGTATTGTTATCACTGAAGGCTATTTTTGCCGTAGTATCAGGCGTTTTACTTATACAAACGAGTATTTTCATATGCGTAAATTAAAAAGTTGTTTATGCAACTATTTGCAAATATAAGTTAGAAAAGGATACTTTATTTGTGAGATAAAAAATAATTAATGAATAAAATTGATCAGCTAAAAGAATTTTTAAAAGCTACCCCAAAAGACAGTTTTTTACAACATGCATTGGCGTTAGAATATATAAAGGCAGGAGATGAGGAAGCAGCAAAACAGCTCTTTGAAAATATTTTAATAAACGAATCCGGTTATGTTGGCTCTTATTATCATTTGGGCAAATTATTAGAAAGAATAAATGAAAATCATGCTGCAATAACTGTTTATCAGAATGGTATGAAAGAAGCTAAACTTGCAAAAGACAATCATAGCTACAACGAATTACAGGCTGCATTGGAAGATTTGGAAGAATAGTCATGATCTACAATAATTATGGAATGAAAACAAATTAAATGTTAGATTAAATTTTTTTATGCATTTAAAATTTTTTCAATTTTATTCCCTGTTCATTTTAGAAAAATGCCATAACAATGTTTTGATAAAAAATCAACAAATTAAATTAGTTCAAACGGTAGGGAATTACAACTTAAAATTAATTCGTTAAATTCAAAAATCACCCTTTTTGAAGGATTTGAAAGTGTAAGCGCTGAGGAAAATTCTTTTGCAAAATGGCTGCAAAACGTTCCTTTTAAAAAAGATAGAACTATTTATTTGTTTAATGGATCTCAAAAAATTAATGAACAGGTTCAATTTCCTGCGTGGGATATTTCTGTAGGCAATAAAAACCTGCGACAGTGAGCAGATGCTGCTATGCGACTATGTTTTCAATATTTATTTGCTTATAAAAAGTTTAAAGAAATTCATTTTACAGAGAGTAATGGTGCAGCATATAATTTTAAATCTCCTTCGATAACCATAAATTTTAAAAAGTATTTGGATGTGTTTTTTTGGCTGTGTGGCTCCGCTTTTTTTGGAAAGCAATTAAAAATTGCTTAAGATTTTTCTGATATTAAAGCTGGCAATGTTTTAAAAGGAGGATATTTTCCCGGGAACGCAGTAATTGTAATCGATGTAGAAATTAATACAGCTGGAAAAAAATATTCTTATTAGTATAAAGCTTTATGCAAGCACCGGATATCTATGTATTATTACAATTGGAGAATCATGATTTTTATCTGTTGTATTTGGTAGACGAAAAATTTCAATTAAAAATCCTCTATGGTTACTAAAAATAAGCGAGTTTAAAACCCGGTAATGGTAGAAATAAATAAATCTCTTAAACATGAGTATTAATTTTTTCACTTTGGGTAAAAATATATAGGATAACAAATGTTGATATAACTAAAAAAGCTATCAACACATTTTTTAACAAGTAAAGAATTTTCATTTAGCTAAATTGGTTTTATAAGATTTTAAAATGTCTGACTCTATAAAACACTAAAAGTTTAAACTTTTAAAAAACTTTTTCATCATCAAGTTTTTTTAATTCAGCAATCCTATATTTGCATTGGCAAGTCTTATACGACCAGCTCCTGTTGAACTCCCCCAGAACCGGAAGGTAGCAAGGGTAGGTGGTTGAGCGGTGCGATGTAAGTAACTTGCCATTTTTAATTTTAATCTTTTTGATAATACGGAAGATCTTTATAGTCAATATCTTAAGGTTTTAGTTTTTAAATCTGCTTGAATCACGCAATTATATTCTTGCATCTACAACTGTTATATTTACATCACAACTTCTTGTTGAATCTCCTAAAATCTATTCTCAATCTTTATATTTGTATTTTAAAAAAATTATTCCGATAATTAATATCTTAAATCTTTTATATTATGAAATTTTTTATTGATACCGCAAATCTTGAACAAATAAAAGAAGCACATGACCTTGGTATATTAGATGGCGTGACCACAAATCCTTCGTTGATGGCAAAAGAAGGAATTAAAGGTAAAGATGCAGTTATGAAACATTATGTAGATATCTGTGAAATGGTAGAAGGTGATATAAGTGCAGAAGTGATTTCTACTGATTTTGATGGTATTGTAGCCGAGGGTTTAGTACTTGCTGCACTTCATAAAAATATTGTAGTAAAAGTGCCCATGATTAAGGATGGTGTAAAAGCAATTAAATATTTTACAGATAAAGGTATTAGGACAAACTGTACATTAATTTTTTCTGCAGGTCAGGCAATATTGGCGGCAAAAGCAGGAGCAACATATGTTTCACCTTTTATTGGAAGAATTGATGATATGGGTGCAGATGGTGTGGAATTAATTTACCAAATACGTCGCATATTTGACATACAAGGCTACAAAACAGAAATTCTTGCAGCTTCCATTCGCAATGCCCTTCATATAATTAAATGTGCTGAAGCAGGTGCTGATGTTTGTACCTGTCCGCTTGATTCCATATTGGGTTTATTAAAACACCCATTAACGGATACTGGTCTTGCAAAATTTTTAGCAGACGCAAAGAAATTTGCTTAATTAAAATATTTATTCAAAAAAAGCGCAATCATTTGATTGCGCTTTTTTTATGAATTTTTCTTCCTTTTATTTTTAATTTCAGCTATGATTTCTTCCTGTGTTTTCAGAGGTGGATCTATCATTTTCTTTATGTAAATTTCGAATTCTTTAAACTTAGAATTGTCTTCTTTCAACATTATTTTTACCGAAACTTTCTCTTCAGAAAAGTCGGCGGGAATATATAAATTATTTCCAAAAAATTTTGCCTGTGGGCACGAAAATTGGATTTTATTGCTGTCCAAAGGAAGGTATTTACCATTCGTTAATTCGCCATCAACGTTTATATAATTGTGAGTGCCTTTTTTTAAACTGTCAGTATATAGATTAACATAAATGTTTTCAACTTTTTGAGCTTTTACACTTATCGTACTTACAACAAGTAATGCGAATAATAGTTTTTTCAATGTTTTAATTTGATTGGTAAAGATGTAAAAAAACTTGAAATTACTGCGTTAAAGCGTTCATAAAAGATGGTATAACTATTTTATTTACTTAAACAGAAAAAATATTTATTTTATTTTGTTGTTTCAACGTTTCAGCTCATATTTGCAACTCAATGAAAACAATTATAAATAACAAAGGATGGTGGTGGTACAATCAAAATTCGATTGTGCTATAGCCCTATTTATATATTTAAATAACAGGCCCCGGCACAATGCCGGGGTTTTTTAATTTATACAATGAACAAAATAAAAATAACAACCACCTGTAAAAAAATACCTGCAGATCTTTATACGCCGGTAGGTATTTACCTGCGCATGCGTGATAAATTCAGAGATACAATTCTTCTTGAAAGTACTGACTCGCACGCAGGAGAAAACAGTAGATCTATCATCGGTATTAATGCTGTTGGCGGTATTGAAATAGTAAATTTTGATAAGGCAGAATATAAATATCCCGGCAAAAAGCCGGAAGTAAATGAAATAAAAATCAGAATAAATACGATTGACATTCTTGGAGATTTTATAGATAGTTTTGAAGCAGAAATGCCAAATGAAAAAATTGCAATAATAGCGCAGGGATTATTTGGTTACACAACATATGATGCTGTTCAGTTTTTTGAAAATATTAATTTTGCTTCAGCTAAAACAGCAACATCCAGAGTTGATTCTGATGAAAATTCTATTGCTTTAATGCGTTACAGGCTTTATCAATACATTATTATAATTGATCATTTTAAAGATGAAATCTTTCTTTGTGAGAATATTTTTGCAGGGGTTGAAAGTAAAATAGAAAGTGTAGAAAACATCCTTAAGAGTAAAGATGTGCCCGAGTTTCCCTTTAATAAAATTGGTGAAGAAATCAAAGATATGGAAGATGAAAGTTACAGACAGATGATACAAAAAGGAATCGAAGCCTGTAAACGTGGTGATGTATTTCAAATAGTTTTAAGCAGAACTTTTAAGCAGCATTTTACCGGCGATGAGTTTAATGTTTACCGACGTTTACGCAGTATCAACCCCGGTCCTTATTTATTTTATTTTGATTACGGTGATTACAGATTAATGGGTTCCAGCCCCGAAAGCCAGGTAATAATTGGTAATGGCAAAGCTACTGTTCATCCAATTGCGGGTACATTTAGGCGGACAGGAAATGATGAGGCTGATAAAAAACTGGCTATAGATTTAGAAAATGATCCCAAAGAAAATTCCGAGCACATTATGCTTGTTGACCTTGCCCGAAATGATCTTAGCAGGATTTGTGATAGTGTTGAAGTAACGAAATTTAAGAATATCAATTTTTACTCTCACGTAATACACATGGTTAGCGAGGTGCAGGGGAATGTGGATGCCAGAACCAATCCATTTAAAATTATGGCTGCAGTTTTCCCCGCAGGGACTTTAAGTGGTGCTCCAAAATTTAAAGCAATGCAGTTAATTAATCAGATTGAAAATAACAACCGGAGTTTTTATGGTGGAGCTATTGGTTATATCGGTTTTGATAAAAGTTGTAACCATGCAATAATGATACGTACTTTTTTGTGTAGAAATAATACGCTTACTTATCGTGCAGGTGCAGG
>JANLVW010000626.1:0-4000 GCA_031364205.1 Ferruginibacter sp. | reverse complement strand
ATAATTTGTTCAACAAGATCTTTCTGCGGTAATTAAAAATCCTCAAACTATTTGACTAATAAACATCTACGGTTTATTAAAATTTTATGCTATTGTTTTGGGTATTTTAACGAAGTAATTTTTTGAGTAAACTCCTTAAGATCCAATTAATCAGCTCAAATATTTTTATTTTCCCAGTAAGATAATTTTTCCTTTTTCCCCTAAAATTTTACCAGTCAATAATTATTTAAGAAGAAAATGTTTTTATTTCCCCAAAAATAAAATATTTTTATTGCGTAGAAATACTTTCAATTATTTTATTAACTTGTGCGTTCCGTATAAATCGGAAAGTATTTTTAATAATGCTTTAATTGCTTAATTCATCAATAATTTTTTAAATTTCACTTTCTAAAAACTTGAATTTTATGGCAGACGTTAGACCAACTGCAACAGTTAAACCGGTAACATCCGTACAGGCAAAAAAATCAGCCAACTCTATTTCGTGGTTGGCTCCAACATTATGTATCCTTATTGGTTATATAATCTGGCGTTTTCTTTTGGGAGATGCATCTCATTTTAAAACCGCATCAGGAAATGGCTTCTGGCCGGACAGAGATGGTGCGACAGGTAGTTTGTATAAGATGTACCAAGGCGGTATAATTGTGCCTATTCTTATTGGATGTCTGTTGACAGTATTAACTTTTGTGATTGAACGATTTCTTACCATAGCAAAAGCAGGTGGTACATCAAGCAATGCAGATTTTATCCGCAAAGTACAATATCATCTTGCAAATAAAAACGTAGATGCTGCATTAACAGAATGCGATAAGCAAAAAGGAAGTGTTGGTAATGTAATGAAAGCCGGTCTTCACCGTTACAAAGACATGATGAATAACAATGAACTAAGTACAGATCAAAAAGTAATGGCTATACAAAAAGAAGTTGAAGAAGCTACTTCTCTTGAGTTACCAATGCTTGAAAAGAATTTGGTATTCTTATCAACAATTGCATCTGTAGCAACTTTGCTAGGATTGCTTGGAACGGTAATGGGTATGATACGTTCTTTCTCTGCATTAGGTGAAGATAGTGGTGGTGGTGCTGCTGCAGGTAAACTTTCTCAAGGTATATCTGAGGCATTGTACAATACTGCATTGGGTATTGGTACATCTGCATTAGCTATTATTTTCTATAATATTTTCACTACCAAAATTGATGGTATTACTTACGGCATTGATGAGTCGGGATTTACTTTAACTCAATCATTTGCATCTTTATACAAATAATTGTATGGAAAAATGCAACAGTTGCATCTAATAAATGTGTGACTACAAGACAAATCATGTAGGTACCAGCAAATGGATGTTTCACTGAAAAATTGAAACAAGTAACCCTTAAATTTTTTATAAATGCCAAAAGTTAAAATACCAAGAAAAAGTACAGCTGTAGATATGACAGCTATGTGCGATGTGGCGTTTCTTTTGTTGTCGTTCTTTATATTGGCAACGAAGCAAAAACCACCTGAAGTGTTGGCTGTACAAATACCTAACTCTGTTTCGAGTAAGGTAGCGCCTGATAAAGCAATACTCGTAACACTAACAAAAGATGGCCGTACATTTTTAATGCTGGGAGATGATACAAAGAAAGCGGACATTCTTGCAAACGTAAATTTAACCAAAGGTTTAGGTCTTTCACCTGCTGAATTGCAGAAATGGGGTAAACAGGGTTTCATTGGTCAACCTCTTGGCCAAATTAAAAATAGTCTTGCACAAGGTGTTGATATAGATCCTGCAAAAATGCCGGGTATACCAACAGACAGTACAAACAATGAAATGGTTGACTGGATAAGAAGTGTGAGTAATGTATATGCAGGTGGAGATATGAAAGCCTTACAAGAAATGCTGCTGGTTAAAGGAGATAACGATGCTTTGTATCCTGTTTTTAAAAACATAAAAGAAGCTTTTAAAAAGAACGAGATCTATAAGTTTAGAATTGTTACCAATGGTGCGGCACCTCCTGTAGGATCTGAGCTTTCAATTAGTCCAACTACAAAAGCAAATTAATTAATTTAAAAAAATACTGACATGGCAGAAATGGATACCTCGTCGGGTGGCGGACATAAAAAAGGACCCGGCGTAAAAAAAGCGGTAAAAAAATCAACAAGAGTAGATCTTACTCCGATGGTGGATCTTGGCTTTCTGCTCATTACATTCTTTGTATTTACTACAACAATGAGCCAGGCAACAGCCATGAATATGAATGAGCCAAAGGACAGTAAAGATGAGCAGATAAAAGTAAAAGAGTCCGGTGCAATGACTATTCTTTTAGGAAAAGCAGATCAGGTTTATTACTATTTCGGTCAGCTAGATCCTTTAAAAATATCTGAACAGTTTAAGAGTACAAGTTTTAAGGCGATCAGAGATATTATTGTAACTAAGAAAAAAGCCACACCGATAGGAGATTTAATGTACGTGATAAAGTCAGATGATAAATCTACCTTTAAAAATGCTATAAATATTCTGGACGAGATGACCATAAGTGGTATACCACCGGGGCATTATGCAGAAGATAAAATATCTGAAACAGAAAAAAAATTAATAGCAGCAACTGAAGCAGCAAACGGCATAAAATAATTTTATGGAATCCGTTTATTTTAGAATCTAATTTATAAAAAAAGTTTGTAATGGAAGCAAATAAAATTTTAGATGCCGATATTCTTGACATTATATTTGATGGCAAGAACAAAGCATACGGGGCCTACCAGTTAAGGAAAACTTACAACAGCCGTATGGGTAAAGCTCTCATAGCAGTTGGTGCTTTGTTGATACTTGTTGTAGGTGGCATCCTGCTTGCAGGTTTTATTAGCGCAAAAAATGCTAAAGACGCATTAACAGTTGTGGATACGCAAATGGTTGAAGTTAAAAAGGATGAACCACCACCGCCGCCACCACCGCCACCACCTCCAACACCGCCACCGCCACCTGAGATTAAGCAAATTCAGTTTACACCTCCAAAGATTGTAAAAGATGAATTGGTTAAAAAAGATGAAGTAATAAAGGAAATTGAGCCTGACGCTGTAATAAGTACAAAAACTGTTGAGTCTGACAACACCAAGCAGGTTGTGCAGGCACCAGTAGAGGACAAGGGTACTCAGGTCGTAGAGGTTCCTGTAAAAGCGGTTGAAGAAGACAAGGTTTTTACAAAGGTTGAAATTGAAGCAGAATACCCTGGAGGTACCGGCGCATGGAAAAAGTTTTTAGAAAGAAACCTCAATGGTCAGGTTGCAACAGACAACAGCGCACCAACAGGAACATACACAGTTGTAGTAAGATTCATTGTAGCCAAAGATGGAAGTGTAAGTGATATAACACCTGAAACAAGTGTAGGTTATGGCATGGAAAACGAAGCAGTAAGGGCGATAAAAAAAGCACCAAGATGGACACCTGCCCAACAAAACGGTAATGTAGTAAAAGCTTACCGCAGACAGCCGATTACTTTTAAAGTAGCGGAAGAGTAATAATGTTTAAATTTTATTTTAAGCCTTCGCAAGAGCGAAGGCTTTTTTTATGTTTTTTTCTTAGGAAAATGTAAAAAAGCGAACCTATTTGTATTACAAAATATCTGAATAAATAATATTGAATGAACAAGCAGTTTCATCTTATTAAAAAACATTATTTATGGCAGAAATATTAAATAGCCCAAAGCAAACAAAAGGTAAACAGCTTATAAAGAAAAGCACAAGGATAGATCTTACTCCAATGGTAGATCTTGGTTTTTTATTGATTACTTTTTTCGTTTTTACTACAACTATAAGTACAACAAAAGCTATGGCAATGGTTTCACCAAAAGAAAGCATTGATGCAAATGATGATATTTGTGAGCGTTGTGTAATAACCTTGTTGCCTGCGGGAAATAATATGCTTTTTTATTACGAAGGGTCAGGTAAGAATGGAGTATTTAAAACCACTTCATACGGTGCTGAAGGTCTAAGGACTTTGCTTATTAATAAAAAGAAGCGGGTTGC
>JANLVW010000624.1:0-7458 GCA_031364205.1 Ferruginibacter sp. | reverse complement strand
AAAAGCAGCAGAAGCAACCCCGTTACTTATATAAAAGCTTACGATGAAATAAGAGAATTATATTCAAAGCAACCGCTATCAAAAATAAGGGGATTTATGCCAAAGCATTTTTCTTTTAATGTTGATGGTGGTCGGTGCGATGCATGCAAAGGCGAGGGAGAACAGTTGGTTGAAATGCAGTTTTTAGCAGATGTCCATTTGGTGTGTGATGTGTGTAATGGCAAGCGTTTTAAAGAGGAAGTATTGGAAGTTACTTACAAAGAAAAAAGCATCCACGATATTTTAGAAATGAGTGTTGATGAAGCAATAGAATTTTTTGGTAGTTCAGTGGAGAAATTAAAAAGTAAAACCCCTGATGATGGTGCAGATGTAGCAAAAAAGATCCAGCCGCTGAGTGATGTTGGTTTGGGTTATGTAAAGCTCGGGCAATCTTCAAATACTTTAAGTGGTGGCGAAGCACAGCGAGTAAAACTTGCATCTTTTCTTGGCAAAGGAAAAGCAATTGGACACATCCTTTTTATTTTTGATGAACCAACCACCGGCCTTCATTTTCATGATATAAAAAAGTTACTTACATCTTTTAACGCATTGGTAGAACAGGGTCATTCAATACTTGTAATTGAACACAACACTGATGTTATAAAAAGCTGCGATTGGGTTATAGATCTTGGTCCCGAAGCAGGAGATATGGGTGGATACCTTGTTTTTGCAGGCAAACCACTAGATATGAAAAAGGTCAAGGAAAGCTACACAGGGAAATATTTATAAGTATTATTTTACCTCAACCTATTACTGTCTTTTATTAATTTATTATCGCTGCTAATGCCACGTGCTGCCAAAATTAAAAAAACGATAACAGCAACATGTAAAATTGAAGTAATAGAAAACGTACCCTTTCCAACGAAGGTTTGAATTTCTTTGTAATATAAAATTATCAAACCAGCCTCCAGAAAAACGGCTAAAATTGTAAGCCGTAATTGCAGCTTTCTGTCTTTGTATAAAAATATTGTTATCAGCGTTAAAATACCCACAGATAACGTCACAAAGATTAAAGGCAAAGTTGCAATTCCGTTTAAAAAAGAAGATGGTATCAAATCTTTATTGGTACCAACGTAGGTAGAAAACTTCAGCGTTAAAAAAACACAAATTGATGCCAATAAAAGCCAAATGGTTTGTATTCGTTGAATCATTTTTAAAATTTTTGATAAAAGTATTTAGACAAAAGATCAAAGATGGGAAGTTGTTTAAAAATCTTAAGTCTTATGTCTCAAATCTTGTGTCTTAATTCTATGGTAACGGAAAAGCTTTCATCATTTCATGCACCTCGTTCTTAACTGACTTTAAAGTTTCTTCATTGTCAATATCCATCAAAATCCTATCTATTAAAATTACAATCTTTTCCATTTCAGCTTCCTTCATTCCTCTTGTAGTTACAGCAGGTACTCCAATGCGTATGCCACTCGTTACAAACGGACTTTTATCATCGTAAGGCACAGCATTTTTATTTAAAGTTATGTGTGCTTTATCTAACGTTTCCTGCGCCTTTTTACCGGTAATATTTTTATTTCGAAGGTCAATCAGCATTAAATGATTATCAGTGCCGCCGCTAATAATTTGATAGTCTCTATCAATTAAAGCCTTGGCCATTGCCTGTGCATTTTTTTGGACCTGCTTGGTATAATCTTTAAATTCATCTGTAAGTAATTCCCCAAAAGCTACGGCCTTGGCGGCAATCACATGCATTAAAGGTCCACCCTGTGTACCCGGAAAAACCGCCATGTCAATAACATTGCTCATCATCCTCAGGTTGCCCTTCATATCTTTTAACCCCATCGGGTTTTCAAAATCTTTTGGCATTAAAATAATTCCACCTCTTGGACCACGCAAAGTTTTGTGTGTTGTACTTGTTACAAAATGGCAATGCTCAAAAGGAGAACTTAATAAACCTGCCGCAATAAAACCTGCAGGGTGCGCCATATCGCACAATACAAATGCATTAATTTCATCAGCTACTTTTCTTATTCTGGCATAGTCAATATCTCTGCTGTAGGCAGATGCGCCACAAATTATCAATGCAGGTTTTTCAGCACGTGCCTTCTCTTCAAGCATTTCATAATCTATTAAACCGGTATCTTTTTTTACCCCATAAAAAAATGGTCTGTAATATTTACCGGAAAAATTTACAGGAGATCCGTGTGTAAGATGTCCGCCCATGCTTAGGTCCAACCCAAGAATTGCATCGCCGGGTTTTAAAATTCCCAGCATCAAAGCAGCATTGGCCTGCGCCCCACTATGCGGCTGTACGTTTGCATATTCGCAGTTAAAAACTTTTTTAATTCTATCTATTGCAAGCTGCTCCACTTCATCAACCACTTCGCAACCACCATAATATCTTTTGCCCGGGTATCCTTCTGCATATTTATTTGTAAGGCAGGTTCCCATCGCCTCCATAACCTGTTTGCTTGTAAAATTTTCACTCGCAATCAATTCAATTCCGTATTGTTGTCTTTCAGCTTCCTGTTCAATCAAATCAAATAAAGCAGTATCTCTTTGCATAAATGTTATTTTGAAGCGCAAAGATAAGCACGGTATTTTTAAATTTTATTTTTTAAGAGCTTAGTTATTTTCGCAAAATGAAACATTTGTATCCTACTAAACTTTACCTCTCCTCTTTGCTGCAGTGCCGTTTCTATAAGGGTTACTTTCAGCAGTAAATCTTTTTTCAACTTTTATAAAATGCAAATCCTTAGTTTTAAACTATTAATTTTATCAACCAAAATTAATTGCTGCAAACTATGGTGTAACTTGTTACCACCTCAATCAATACAACATTAATGAAGGCTATTATTCCCGTTGCAGGTGCAGGTACAAAACTTCGCCCACATACATACACACAACCGAAAGCACTTATTCCGCTTGCCGGTAAAACCATATTAAGCGTTATTGTTGATCAATTAAAAGAGGCGGGCATAACCGATTTTATTTTTATTATTGGTTACCTAGGAGAAAAAATTAAGGATTATGTAGAATTAAATTATCCCGAACTAAATACCCATTTTATTACCCAAAATGAAAGGCAGGGTACAGGACATGCTATAGAAATTACGCAGGAAATAGTAGGTGACGAAGAGGTTTTAATTGTACTGGGAGATACAATTGCAGAGTTTGATATTGCAGAAATGATTAATACTCCTCATTCAGTATTGGCGGTAAAAAGAGTTGACGATCCCCGAAATTTTGGTGTTGCAGAAATAGCGGAAGACGGTTTTATTACTAAGGTTATTGAAAAACCTGCCATTCCTAAAAGTAACATGGCTTTGGTTGGTATATATAAAGTTAAAGAAACATCCATTTTATTTGAATGCCTGCATAAAATTCACGATTCAAAACTTCGCAGTTACGATGAGTTTAGTTTAACCGATGCATTGGAATGTATGATTCAAAGAGGAGCAAGTTTTAAAGCAATGAAGGTTACCAATTGGTTCGATTGTGGTAAAAAAGAGTCGCTCATTGAATCAAATGCTATCCTTTTAAAAAAATTCGGAAGCTCTGTTGAAGAATCACATCACCACACAAACAGTATATTTATTTCACCCGTAAGCATTGGGAAAGGTTGCATAATAGGCAACTCTGTTATTGGTCCAAACGTTACAATCGGGGATAATACCACAATTAATTATGCTATTATAAAAGACTCCATTATTGGAGCATATTCCAATTTATACGAAATTGTTTTAAACAACTCACTCATAGGCAGTGATGCCGAAGTAAAAGGTGTAAGCAGAAATTTAAATATCGGTGATAATACTGCGATTGATCTTGGTGGTGGTACAAAATAAAGTTTATGAACGTTTTTTCTAACGAGATCACCAGGCTTTTTAATATTGAAAAACCAATCATTCAGGCAGGGATGATTTGGGTAAGTGGTTGGCGGCTTGCAAGCGCAGTAAGCAATGCAGGTGGGTTAGGAATTATTGGTAGCGGCAGTATGTATCCTGCAGTTTTAAAAGAACATATCATAAAATGCAAAGCAGCTACAAGTAAACCTTTTGCTGTAAATGTTCCATTGTTATATCCAAATATTGATCAGCATATTCAAACAATAATTGATAATAAAGTTCCCATTGTATTTACAAGTGCCGGAAACCCAAAAACATATACTTCTGTATTAAAAGCAGCAGGTATTAAAGTTGTACATGTAGTAAGCAGCAGCAAGTTTGCACAAAAAGCTGAAGCAGCCGGCTGTGATGCAGTCGTTGCGGAGGGTTTTGAAGCCGGTGGGCATAACGGAAGAGAGGAAACGACAAGTTTTGTTTTGATTCCAGCTGTAAAAGAAAAGGTCAATATCCCGGTAATTGCAGCAGGTGGTATTGCAACCGCCAGGCAAATGTTAGCAGCTATGGTTTTAGGTGCAAGTGCTGTGCAGGTTGGTAGCAGGTTTATTGCAAGCCATGAAGCTTCCTGTCATTTAAACTTTAAAAATGCAGTAATTTCTTCCCAGGAAGGTGACACAGAACTGTCTTTAAAAAAATTAACACCAGTTCGTTTGTTAAAAAATGAATTTTATAATCAGGTTAAAAGAGCAGAAGATAACAATGCAGGTGTAGAAGAACTTATACAATTATTGGGTCGAGGTCGTGCTAAAAAAGGAATGTTTGAGGGAAATATGAATGATGGAGAACTTGAGATTGGGCAAGTTTCAACCCTTATAAAATCAATACTGCCCGCAGCTGATATTGTTAATGAAATATGGGCTGAATACAATATAGTAATTAACGGCTTACATAAATAACGCTATATTTGCGACTTACAAAAATTTTTAATTAATCCTAACAGCAATGCATAGAGGATCGCAGGTTTTTATATTTAGGTTTATAATTTTTACAGTCTTTATATTTTCAACACTCTTTACTTTTGGTCAGCCGCCTGTTACTAACCCTAATGGAAGTCCCACTATACCATTACCTCCTGTAAATATGACAAATCCTCAACTGCAAACCCTGTTGAGCGATGAAAATAAAAATGCAGGTGAGGACATGAATGCGAAATTAAAAAATAACCGAATTTATAAGGACAGTCTTACAGAAGGTCGTGGAACAAGCAGAATTCCAAGTGCAAAAGGCACATATGGTGCTAATGTATTTTCCAATGCCGCACAATTTAATACTGCCGAACTTTCTACACCTCCTTTGGATTATCCATTGGGAGTTGGAGATAATGTTGTAGTATCTATGTATGGAGGGTCGGAATTTCAGGGCAAATTTATTGTAGGTACAGACGGTTCAATTTTTCCTAAGGGAATGGGTAAAATATATGTTGGCGGAGTAACTTTTCAAAATGTACAACGCATTCTTTATTCCCGTTTTGCTGCTGTGGTCCCTGCAGGAACTAATATTGATATCAGTTTAGGCGAACCAAGAAGCATTAATATTAATGTGGTAAATGAGGTTCAAAATCCTGGAATCATCACTGTATCTGCTTTCAGTAACGCATTTAATGTGATTTCAAAAGCAGGGGGAATAACTGAAAATGGAAACCTAAGAAATATCCAGATTAAAAGAAATGGAAGAATAATTGAAGAACTGGACGTTTATAAATATTTACAGACCGGCGATTTTGGCAAACATATATATCTTCAAAACAATGATTTCATTATTGTTCCTTTTTATGATAAAAAGGTTTTAGCTACCGGTCAATTTAAAAGACCAATGTTTTACCAGTTAAGGAGTAATGAAGGTGTAAAGGCTCTTTTGAGATATAGTGGTGGTCTAAATGCAGATGCAATAAGTTCAAATCTTACGATTATCCGATCAGAAAATGAGAGCCAGAATTTAAAGAACGTTAATGCTACTGCGATTCTAAAAATTGAAGGTCAAGATGCTTTATTACAAGACGGAGATATAGTTAAGGCTGATTTAATAAAATCTGGCTTAGTTAATAGAGTTGAAATTCGAGGTGAAATAAAGTACCCAGATCAGTATGAATATAGGTCTGGCGATAGATTATTTGATCTGATAAACCGGGCAGGAGGCATAACAAGAAATACTTATTTACAAAGGGCTTATGTGTTTAGAGGGGCAGGAGATTCTACCAATTTGAAATCTGCCGACAGATTAGAGGTTGATTTAAGCGATATTAATAATAATAATATAAATTCTAAAAATAACGTGTCTCTTTTACCAAATGACGTTATACAGCTTTTTAGTGCGGCAGAATTTACAGATGATATTTTCGTTGAAATATTTGGAGAGGTACGCAAAGAACAGAAGATCAGAAAATATGGGGGAATGACATTACAAGACCTGCTTTACTTATCTGGAGGATTAAAGCCATCAGCAGAATTTGGAAGATTAGAAATATCCAGTATTGTTGATGTTGACTCGGCACGGAAGGGCTTAAAGCCAACGAGAACAGTTGTTAACTCATATGGTATTGACCAAAATCTGCAAATCGATTCTGCTGCTGCTCTTGTTTATTTGAAACCATATGATCAAGTTTTTGTAAGAAAAAATCCCACTTTTGAATTTCAGCAAAATATTGAATTGAAAGGACTCATTAAATATCCAGGGTTATATCCTCGACTGAACAAATATGAAAAATTATCTTCTTATATAGCAAGGGCCGGAGGCTTTAAAGATAATGCAAATCTTTCGGGAGCTTTATTATTTAGGCGAAAACCTGCGGATGTTAGAGAAAAACCAATTGAGAAAACAAAATTTGTTTCAAAGATACTTTCTCGTCAAAAATTAGATTCATTAGGTGAACTCATTCCAGTAGATACTGTAGTTATGAAAGCACTTGATGAACCTGTAAGCATTGATCTTTATAGAGCATTGCGGTATAAAAATTCTAAACACGATATCATTTTACAAGAAAATGATATCATATTTGTGCCTGAAATAAATCCTTTTGTTAGTATAGAAGGAAGAGTTCAGTCTCCCCTTAAATTATCATTTGATAAAGAACATACGAATGTGGGTTATTACATAGATAAGGCGGGAGGTTTCGGCATCAGGCCATGGAAGAGAAGAATTTATGTTACCTATGCAAATAAAAAAAGTAGAAGAACAAAAAACTTTTTACTCTTCCATTTTTATCCTAAGGTTGAAGAAGGTGCGATAGTTACAGTGCCAAGTAGGCCGGAAGGACAAGAGCTTACTGATGTAATTAAAAACTCTGCTGTATCACTAGTTCCTCTTATTGTTACGGGGATCATTTTAAAATATATAAATAAATAAATAATTTTGGCTAGTAACGAATTAATTAGAATAATAATTAATAGACTCAATCAGATTAAAATAATTATTTTATTGGGAGGGGTTGCGCTGGGGATTTTAATGTATTTGTTTGCCAAAAATACACCTGTAATATTTTCTGTTAAATCAACATTATATCCTTTAACGGCAGCTAATGATGCGGGTTCCGCTTCTTCTAAATTAACAGAATTAATTGGCGGTG
>JANLVW010000616.1:0-1105 GCA_031364205.1 Ferruginibacter sp. | reverse complement strand
TTGTTTGACAGTATGACTGTAGAAGAGAACATTAAGTTCCCCCTCAACATGTTTACGCATGACAGCCATTCCAAAAAAATGAAACGGGTCAATGAAGTATTGGAACGGGTAAACTTAAAAGATGCCAACAAAAAATTTCCGTCAGAAATAAGTGGTGGTATGAAAAAAAGAGTTGGTATAGCCAGAGCTATTGTGCTTAATCCAAAATACCTTTTTTGCGATGAACCCAATTCCGGCCTCGACCCTGTAACTTCTATGATAATTGATAAGCTGATAAAAGAACTAACAGTAGAATATAATATTACCACCATTATAAACACGCATGATATGAACAGCGTTATGGAAATTGGCGATAACATTCTTTATATGGTAGAAGGTAAAAAAGAGTGGAACGGTAACAGTAAGGACATTATTTTTTCTGACAATAAACCACTGAACGAATTTATTTTTGCATCAGAATTTTTACAGGATGCAAAGAGTATGCGTATGTTGGAAGCAAAAGGAAAAGTGCCCTAAGCTGTCAAATAATTTTGCTAACCCTTTTTTAAAAGCCCTAAAATAATATTTTGGGGCTTGGAATACAGAATTTTATTATATTATTATTAATCCTTTTAGTAAATTAAAAAGGTAGGAGATTTTTACAATCTTTTTAAAAGATAATACTGAAGGTTAATTTATTGTTATAATTTTGTTTTTTTAATCATTAACAATTTTATGATATATCAAAAATTGATCAGATTAATGCTGATTTTTTGTGCAACAGGCTTAGGCTATTGCACAAATGCACAGGTTACCACTTCAACGCTAAGTGGAAATATTACTTCTTCAGACGGCAAAACCCTTTCCGGAGCTACAGTAAAAATTTCTTACAGCAATGCAGGTATTTATAAAACGACCATTACACAAAGTAACGGCTCGTATTTTGTTCCAAATTTAAGGGTGGGTGGTCCTTACAGCATAACTGTTTCCTTCACCGGATTTAACGAAAAAACAGAAAATAATATTTCGTTGGAGTTGGGACAAAATACCACAGTAGATTTTAAGTTACAAACAACTGCTGTAAATCTTAATGAAGTAACCGTTTTATCAAAATCAAAATTGTTTG
>JANLVW010000588.1:0-5649 GCA_031364205.1 Ferruginibacter sp. | reverse complement strand
ACAAAAACCTCCTTTGGTAATGTTCCATTTAATCTTTCGTATTGTTCCAATGCCTCGGGTATTGTTTTAGAATCGTGCAGTGTTTCTGTAAAATTTAATGCCCCTAATATCATACCTGTACTTTGGTCTACAATAATGGATGCCTTACTGCCAAACTCAAACTTTTTATGGTCTTTACCCTTGCTGTAACATTTTACATTGGGCTCATGTAAGCTGTAAATTTTATTGCTGTCACCACGTCTTTGAGATAGTACAGCTTGGTATAACTTCAAATCAGGCAGGTATTTGCCAAGTGTTTCTAATGGAAGCTTTCGGGCTATATCTCTTAATAATCTACCTGCTATTATTTGTATTTTTTTGTTGGCTTTTCTAGCTTCTCTTGCACCATTCTTTTTCTTTTTAAATCGCTGCGTAAAACTCAATCTTTTAATTACCCTAATGTATGATTGCCTTAAATCAATTGCTTCTTCATCTGCTATTTTCCAACATCTTTTTATTATCTTCTTGTATAGTTTATCATCTGTTGGGTAGGTAATGTTCTTTTCCTGAACAGTCGTGTCTAAACTTACTACAGTATTGTTATCCTGTGGATCAGCATCTATTTTATTTATACGAATACTTTCTTTTAAAATCAGTTCTACACCTGCTTCCCCAATCCGTTTTCTAAAGGCTACCAGTTCGGTTGGTACACAGGGTATTTTCGGTTTAAAAGTTTGCTCCCCACTTAAGTATTGATAATAACAATTTTCTGACCACTCCTCTACCAAATTCTCATCACTTAAATTACGAATATATTTTAAAATTAAAAGAGAAACCATTAGCCTTATTGGCTTGGATGGAGCACCCATTGTTTCACTATAATGCTCTTTGAATGATTGATCAAATACACTCCATTTGATATCAGAAAGCTAATTTTCGATTGTTGTAAATTTAAATTTTTAATGAATGCATGAAAGATTCATTTTGTATTTTATTTAAATGTAGTGGAAAGTTTACCCGACTGCATTAATAGCCGAAAATAATTATCAAGTAAGTATATTTTACACAGCATTACGCCCTGCATTTATAATACCAAACGAAGATCTAATAACTAATTTTTCGTACGTCTCTCTTGTTGGACAGTTATTAATTTGCTCATCCATTTCTCTTAATTTGTTTATAGCATATTGTTGAATGGTAAGCGATGGCAATATAATTTTTTCCCTCATAGTAATCGATAAACTATCGACAGGGTAATCGCTCATCAACGAAGTTTTATCACTTAATTGCAATACATATTTTTTAGTGCGCTCAAATTCTTCAAAAATATCGTTCCAAAGCTCACCATACTTTTCATCTTTATTTAAATATGCTGTAAGAGGAAAAAAACATTTCTTTAGTACCATTTCGCAATTATCAATAAGTGTTTTAAAAAATAATGAGTCATTGTAGAGCTGTTTTAACTGAGCAAATTTTCCGTCTTTTTCTAGGGCAGCTAGTGCAGTTCCCACGCCATAAAAACCGGTAATATTTTGTTTAATTTGGGCCCATGCGCCTACAAAGGGGATAGCACGCAAATCTTTTAAAATTATTTTATTCCCTGTGTTCCGCTTTCCCGGTCTGCTTGCAATATTAGTTTGGCCATAAAATTTTAAAGGGCTAATGTGAGCCAGATATTCTAAAAAATCAGGGTGGTTTTTTAATGCTAAATAACTACCTAAACTCACTAAAGCAAGTTTTTCCAGTAATTCCTCTTCCTCGGGTTGCAACGTTATTTTTTTGTTACTAAAAATAGCATTACTAATACCTGCGTGTATAAGTTGTTCTATGTTATACTGTGCGGCAGCTACGGTTCCAAAATTTGAGCTTACCGTTTGCCCCTGCACAGTTAATTGTATTTCTTTATTGCTAATATTCCTGCCCATACTCGCATAAAACTTATGTGTTTTACCCCCACCTCTAGCAGGCGGCCCACCTCTACCATCAAAAAATATTACATTGATATTATTTTCTTTAGCAATCTTTGTAAGTGCTTCTTTTGCTTTGTAAATACTAAAATTGGCCATTAAATAACCACCATCTTTAGTACCATCACTAAAACCAAGCATAATTGTCTGCCTATTATTTCTTTGCAGGATGTGTTTTTTGTATGTTTCGTTTTCGTATAATTCCTTCATTACATTGGCAGCATTCTGCAGATCATCGATCGTTTCAAAAAGTGGCACAATATCAATTGTAAGATTTTCTTTTTGCCAGCCGCAACTTAAAAATAAACCATAAACCTCCAAAACATTTAATGCGGAATTACACTGGCTTATTATGTATCGATTGCAACCAACCTCACCATTTTGCTGTTGTATTTTTTTTATGCCTTTTATGTTATTAATTGTATCAGTAACCAAATCATTTTCATAATTACTTTGGTTTTTAATTTCACTTAAAATGCTAAGGAAATTGGCTTTATCCCTTATTGGCAATTCCCCGTAAACATCACCATAAATATCAATCAGCACAGAATTGTGTACGCTGCTTTCTTGCCTAATATCTAAAGATGCAAAGTGTAATCCAAAAATATTTACTTTATTTATCAAGTCGCATACAAGGTGAAGAAATAATCCGTTGTGATTATAAATTATCATCGCTTTTACCTTTTCCAATTCTTCTATAATGTCTTCTTTGGTGAGCATAGTATTAACGCCCGGTATAAAAATATTATCATATAATTGTTTCTCAAGGCCATTTAAAACAATATCTATACCCTTAAAAGTTAAACGACGTTTCAGTCTCCTTATATCTAGATAATAACATTTAATAATACTTCCTTTAAGCGCTGCAGCAACATTCATTGTTGTTTCAGCGGTAACAAATGGATTTCCATCTCTATCGCCGCCCGGCCAAAAGCCCATATTTATTATTGATTTATCACTAGTTAATGCATCGGGATACTGGCTTTTTAAATCATTCATTATTCTTCCTGACGCAGTATAAAACACATTCTCTAAATACCATATTAAACTTACTGCCTCGTCAAACGGTGTTGGCTTTTGTTTTTTTAAAAAAGCTGTTTTACCAAGTTGCTGCAGATATATATTTATTTTTGTTGCATCATTTTCTCGTAATGCTTTTGATAGATCGTTAATGATACCCAATACCTGCCCCGGGTAAAATTGTGTTGGGTGAGCAGTAAGCACTAATTGTACAGAAAATTCCTTCAACTTTTCTTCAACTGCTTTTTCTTTTTTATGCTGAATTACTTCAAGTTCAAGTTGCTTTAAGGTACCCACGCCCCCCATATCAGTGACAGAAGTAAATGCTGCATCTTCTAAAGCATCAAATAAAACTACCTGCCGTTCTACGTATTGTATCATTCTGAAAAGCATATCAAGCTTTTCTTTTTGGTCTTTATAAGTGGTATGTTTGTCAAAAAAAGTTTCAATAATTTCTGTGGGACTGAGTAACTTTTTGTAGCCTTCTTCGCATTGGCTTTGAAATAAAGAAAGCAAAATCCCTGTTTTTTCTATGCGGTGAAATGGAAGGGTAGAAAATAAACTGTTGTACAATTGAAATTTAATGACCACATTATTATTAAATTGCTCCAACCCATTCAAAATATCTTTACCCATAAAAGTGTTTTAAACTGCAAATAAAACTACAACTAACTAAAGTTATTTCTTTATCATGGTATTTAATAAGTTGTTAAGAAAACCAAATCTTGATATAATTATTGCAAAGCAATATAAAATATGCATTACCAAACTTTTAAGATATTAACTTGTAAGTAAGCGTTATTTTTAACGTAAATATGTTTAAAAAAAGTTCAATTTAAAAATTTCAACAAATTAATTACTCAGCATGAAATATTATTTAAGATTATTTTCAATTGTTTTTTTTGGATTGATAATACTAACACAATTTAGTTGTGCCCAAGGCAAAAAAAATATAATACAAAATACAAGCAAAGTAGAATTGACGCCCTCAAAAGGTAAAGCTGCAGCAGTTTTTGCATCCGGATGTTTTTGGTGTACTGTCCATATTTTTGAAGCTGTACAGGGAGTTGATAGTGCAATTGCGGGTTATGCCGGTGGAAATACAAAAAATCCTACATACAGAGAAGTTGGATCAGAAAATACGGGTCATGCTGAAAGTGTAATGGTATATTATAATCCCAAAATTATTTCTTACGATGAATTATTAAATGTATTCTTTTTATCTCAGGATCCAACGACTCCTGACCAACAAGGTCCTGACAGAGGTTCATCTTACAGATCAGCCATATTTTTTGAAACACCCCAACAGCAGACGCTGGCAAAAAATGCCATTGATAAATACAATAAGTCAGGTATTTTTAAAAATCCCATAGTTACAGAAGTAAAAAAACTTGACGCTTTTTACAGAGCAGAGGAATATCATCAACACTATATTTTAATTAATCCTAATGACGGGTATGTCCAAAATGTTTCAATTCCCAGATTTAATTTATTTAAAGCAAAATACAAAGGAAAACTAAAAGAATAATTTTAAAAAATACTTTTACTAAAAAACCCGCCAAATATTGACGGGTTTTTTAGTAACAATAATAGTTTATCGCTTATGCAATTTTTTCTACCTGCATGTAACTAAGTTCTACAGGTGTTGCACGGCCAAATATTTTAACCTGAACTTTCAATTTCTTTTTCTCATCATTTACTTCTTCAATAACTCCATTAAAGTCATTAAATGGTCCATCAATAATTTTAATAGTTTCACCAATTATAAATGGCTCACTCATTGTAACTCCACCCTGGTCAGTCATTTCATCAACTCTACCCAACATTTTGTTTACTTCAGCTTTTCTTAGAGAAATAATATTTCCTTTGGAACCTTTACCATCAGTAAGAAAATGCATTACGTTGCTTATTCCACTTACATGCTGAATGATATCATCAGTAAGTTTTCCGTCAGCAACTTCCATCATAATATAACCAGGATAAAAATTTCTTTCCCGCATTACTTTTTTACCATTTAGAACTTTGTAAACTTTTTCTACAGGGAGGAATATCTGAGAAATAATTTTGTCCCAACCATTGCGGATTATATCCTTATCTAAATACTCTTTTATCTTACGTTCTTTGCCGCTTACGACCCTAAGCACATACCATTTGTTATCCTTAGCAAGTTTTTCTGCAGGCAAAACAACCTCTGAATCTATTATAATATCTTCCATGATTACTTAAATAATGAGTAAATAAATTTCATTGAGCTATTAGCTACAAAGTCCATTATTCCAACTATAAGCGTAATGAATAAAGTAGCGCCCAAAACAATCATTGTTGATTGAGTAAGTTGGTCCCATTTGGGCCAACTAACTTTTTCGGTCATTTCGACATATGATTCCTTTACAAAATCTGTGAACTTGTTCATAAAACATGTTTTGCTAATTAGCCGGTGTGCTAATGTGCTAATGAAAAAAATAAATACCATTTTGAAATTGCAGCATTTACAATTTCAAGAATTTTGCACGGGAACTAGGATTCGAACCAAGATCAAAGGTTTTGGAGTCCCGTATGCTACCGTTGCACCATTCCCGTGTATTGCTTATAACCCTTTCCTAAACGTAATTTTATAAAGCGTGCTATAAAGAACTTTTAAAATAAAAATGGATCTAAAACAATATTTTTTAAATTTTTATTT
>JANLVW010000552.1:0-2539 GCA_031364205.1 Ferruginibacter sp. | reverse complement strand
CTGTTTGGGCTGTTAGCATTTTATCCTTTACCGACATTTTTCCGCAGCCCGCTTCCCGCTTTTTTGTGGCTCAAAAGCAGCAAAAAAAAGAGCTATAGCTAAGCAGCGCAGCTCTTCATCATTTTATCTTTTATCAACAGTCATGCATTTTTGTAATTATCCAAAAAACCGTCCGAAATCTACAAATCAATTTATTAAAATCTCCTTACTCCAACCTTTTTTTCTTTTAAGAATTTGCATTTTAAATGCATAGTAATTACTAGTATTAACACTCTGTGTTAGTAACCCACTGTTTTGAAGAGCGGTTTTATTATACTCCTTAATGATCATTGGTTTAAATTTAAGATGAATGGCAAGTGAGGCTTGAAATTTGAGTTTAATTTTGCATCTATTAAACTAAGCATATGAAAATCTTTCAGCCTTTCTTTTTATTTGTAGCCTTCGTATTTATTGGCAGTAAAATACATTCGCAAAGTAAATCCACAGATCTTTTGCCGCTCAACCCAAAAGTGACCACAGGTAAATTACACAATGGTATTACGTATTATATAATGCCAAATGCAAAACCAGAAAAAAAGGTTGAATTAAGGCTGGCAATACAGAGTGGAAGTGTAAGTGAAGATGATAACCAGCAAGGTCTTGCACACATGAGCGAACACATGGCTTTTAACGGTACCAAAAACTTCAAGAAAAACGACATCGTTTCTTTTTTGCAAGATATTGGTGTTGGTTTTGGCAGTGATTTAAATGCTTATACATCCTTTGATAGAACAGTGTACATTTTACCTATACCAACAGACAAACCTGGCAACCTTGAAAAAGGGTTTCAAGTATTGGAAGATTGGGCACATAATGTAACCAATAATACAGAAGACATTGAAGATGAAAGACAAATAATTTTAGAAGAAAGCAGATTGGGTAAAGGCGCAAATGACAGAATGCAGCAAAAATGGCTTCCTGCTTATTTTAATGGATCTCGTTTTGGCGAAAGACTACCAATTGGCAAGGACAGCATCATCACCAATTTCAAGCCTGATCTTATACGAAAATATTACAAAGATTGGTACAGACCAGATTTGATGGCAGTAATTGTTGTTGGAGATATTACTAAAGAAAAAGGGCTCGAAATGATTACAAAGCATTTTGCATCCATTGACCCTGTAGCCAATCCGCGACCGCTACCTCCATTTAATTTCCCTGCATACACGCAGGATAAAGCTATGGTTGTAACTGATAAAGAAGCCACTGGTTTTAGTGTTCAAATGGCATGGCCTGCTTACAGTCACAAAGCAATGACAACTTTGGGAGCATACAAAGATTATATTATTGAGTCATTATTTAATGCAATGCTTAATGCACGTTTTAGAGAAATTACTCAAAAGCCTAACCCTCCTTTTTTATATGCGGGAGCAGGTTTTAGTGGGTTTGTAAAAGGGTTTAATCAATTTAGTGTAAATGCAGGAACAGGGACAAACGATCCATCAAAAGCCGCAAGGGTTTTAATAAATGAAATAGAAAAAGTAAAACAATTTGGTTTTATTGCTGCTGAACTTGAAAGAGAGAAAAAGAATTTGTTGGTAAATTATGAAAGTGCTTTTAAAAGCAGAGACAAAACGGAATCAGGTAATTTTATTCAAGAATACATAACACAGTTTTTAGAGGGAGATGCCGCACCCGGTATTGAAAATGAGTATGAATACGTAAAACATTTTTTACCTGAAATAACTTTAGCAGATGTAAATAAACTTTCTGATAAATTAAAGGAAAGTAACAAGAAATTTGTAAACATTACCGGTCCTGAAAAAACTGATAATTTTAAATTGCCTACAGATGATGAACTGATGGCAATTGTAAACACTGCCGCAACCGAAAAAGTAACTGCTTATGAAGAAAAAGCAATTGCTGCAGACTTATTAAGCAAAAAACCAATAGCCGGAAAAATTATAAAAAAAACGACCAATAAATTATTGGGAACAACAGACCTTTTGTTGAGCAACGGTGTGATGGTTACCTTAAAACCTACCGATTTTAAAGCAGACGAAATAAAAATGCAGGCTGCACGATATGGAGGGTCTAGTAACTATGGTTTAAAAGATAAATATTCAGCACAATATGCAACCCAGGTACAGTCTGCTATGGGCTTTGGTAGTTTTGCACCGCAAGATCTAACTAAAGCAATGAGCGGTAAAAAAGCTTCGGCAGGGGTTTCATTTTCTGAAACAAAAGATTTAATAAATGGTAATGCTACAATAAAAGATTTAGAAACTATGTTTCAAATGCTTTATTTAAAAGTAACGGATCAGCGAAAAGATACTGTTCTATTTAGTTCGTTTGTTAGCAAAAATAAATCGCAGGTTGCTGGTATTATGAGCAACCCACAGGCTGCATTTATAGATACGATGTATAAATTTATGTACAGCAATAATCCTATGGCACCCGTAGCAGTACCGCACAGCGAATATTTTGATAAAATAAACCTTGTGCGTGCAATGGATATTTACAAAGAAAGATCTGGTGATGTTACAGGAATGCAGTTTGT
>JANLVW010000549.1:0-4265 GCA_031364205.1 Ferruginibacter sp. | reverse complement strand
CCAAAGCTGCCACCAAAGGTTTACGGCTTTCCAGTTGATCGATTATTTTTTTTAGATAAAAACCCTGTTGCTGAAAAGTGTATGAAATTATATACTGGTCTATAATTGATTTTGTGACATCATACACTGTTTGCTTTCTGCTATAAGCTGAAACATTTGCCTGCGCTGTATTCTGAGTATACAGGTTGTTGATAAGAGAGGTATTAAAAAGCGGAATGGCAATATTAAACTGTGCCGAATAAAGTCCTCCATTTGTTATGCCCGCATCATAACCAAATGCTTTTGATGATGGGTTGCCGGTAATGCTGATTGGTTTCCCGTTATCAAAAAAAAACGGTGCAAATAAATAGTCTGCAGTAAAATTTATAAGTGGTTTCTTATTTTGTGCGGTAATAATTTGTTTTTGTATATCAAAACTTTGCTGAAGATTTGTATTTTCCAATAATGTAGGATTTGTCTTTAACCCTTCACCAACGAAATACTCTATATTCCTTTGCTGTGCAAATACTTCTACATGAAACAATAAATAGAAATAGAATACTTTCTTCATGTAAATAATTATGGCAAAAATACCTGGATTTATAAATTGTAATTTTTTTATTTAAACAGTATTATTTACCAAAAACTAAAATTTGAAATGAACCTGGTTTAATCATTGCTCTGCCTCTGCTGTCTTTTAAAGCTGCATCAAATTCTGCTGCAGGTAGATAAATTAAATGACTTTTTTTATCAAGTATTAAGGTTCTGGCACTTTTTTTTGTTGCAACGTTTGTAACAAAAACATATTTATTTGCGTTTTCTTCGTGAATAACAGAGAGTGTTCCTTCTCCGTTAGAGGTGTAAATGTTTTTAGTTACTTCATCAAAAGCGACACCGTCACAACCGTCTCCAATTATTATCTTGTCAATTACTTTTCCATTTCCGGCATCTATTACCAATAATAATTTTTCGCAGCCTGCAAATAACCTGTTTGTTTTGGTATCAATAGCTAATCCTGTTGGGTTTTGGCCGGGTTTAATACTCCAGTGATTTAAAACCTTAAAAGTTTTAGCATCGATCTGTACTATTTCATTTTTATCTTCTACGTTTACAAATATTTTTCCCTTTCCGTCGCTTACAGCTGTTTCAGGCTTTCCACCAATATAAACACTGTCCACAACTTTATTTTGTGCAGCATCAATAATGCTTAAACTTTTACTGCGGCCATTGCAGGTTATGATTTTTTTTGAAAATGGTTCATAAAAAATTGCATCAGGGTTTTGCCCTGTTGGTATTTGTGTAATTATTTTATTGCTTATTATATTAAATACTGTTACATTATTAAGGGCTCCATTGCTTGTAAAGCCTTCATTGTTTGCAATATCAAACGCTATTCCATGCACGCCTTTTGTATTTTCAATTATTCCAATTGAATCACCGGAAATTTTATTTAAAATATTTACCTGGTTACCATGGCTCACATAAAGCCTGTCATTTATGGGTCCGATCTCTAAATAATCCCACCAGGATGCACTTTTTATATGAAATACAGTTTTTAAGTGAACTGATTTAGATGTCTGTGCGCATGCACTAAATACAATAACTGCGATAAGCATTAATAAAAGGGATATTTTTTTCATATTTTTTAAAACTTGTTTAAACAAAATTAAAAGTAAAATCTGTATTAAATTAGAAGTTCGTTAATACTGCTGTGTAATTCCTTAAAATACGATTTTTAAACTGTGTAAATTATTATCATAATTATAGGTTACTGTAAAATTATATAGATCACATATTCTTTTTACAATTGATAATCCCAGACCAAGAGAGTCTGAATCCATTTTGTCTTTTTTAAAACGTTCAAACATGTTTGCGTGATAATTCTGTAATGCTGTTCCTGTATTTGTAATTAAAAGAAATGTGTTATTTAAAAAAATATTCATTGTTCCATTGTCAATGTTATGTTTTATTGCGTTGGTTATTAAGTTTGAAACTAAAACCTGGGCCATTGTTTCGTTCATCAATATAAAAACAGTTGTTTCCATTTCTTTAATAAGATTAATTTTTTTTGCAGTAAATAGTTCATCATAGTTATTTAATAATGTGGTAATAATTTTTACAATATCTACTTCCTCTTTTTCCTCAAACTGGTGATTGTCAATTTTTGTAAGTAACAGCAATGATTTATTAAGTTTACTTAACCTGTTTATTTCATTGTGTATTGTCTGAATATTCTGGATTTGAGCTGCAGTAAAATTTTCTGACTGTATAAGCAATTCCAATTTTGTATTTACAATAGCAAGAGGCGTTTGTATTTCATGAGAGGCATTTTCTGTAAAACTTTTTAATGCGTTATAATCTCTTATTACGCTTTCATTCATTTTAGTTACTGCATAATTTAGATCTATAAATTCATCTATTTTGGTGGTATTTAATTGCAATTTTTGATTTTTATTTATATCAAATTCTTTAAGTTTTGCCAAAGTTGTGTTGAAGGGATACCATAGTTTATTTAAAATAAAACGATTTACAATAAATAATATGAACAGCAGTAACAGTACAAGGCCAAGTGTGATGCTGGCAATAAGTTGCATCAGATTTTCTGTAGCTTCCTGCGACTGTGAAATGTAAACATTGTAATTTTTTCCAGAAACATTTACTGCAAAAAATAATATTCGGCAGATCTCATATTCATCATCTTCTTTTTTGTAAATTTTCTTACTTTCTATTTTTCTTTTTATTGCTGATGTACTCTCCTTAAATATTATTTCTTGTTCTTTTGTATTTGTAGGTACAGGTAATAAATGATTTAATAGTATGTAATTTTTTATTTCCTGTTCCTCTGCATTTAAATCATTATCTAATTGTTTAAGCAGAACAAAATGTAAAATTAAATAATAGCATATACCACCAATCAGCAATACCACAACTGTAGCTACGATATTAACACGGTTGTATTTTGCAAATAGTTTCACTGGTCAGTAAATTTATAGCCCATACCGTAAATTGATTTTATGTAATCAATATTATCTGCTTCCATTAATTTTTTTCTTAAATTTTTTATATGAGTATAAATAAAGTCAAGATTACCTTCCATATCGTCACCCCATAAATGTTCAGCTATAGCATTTTTAGAAATGACTTTTTTCTTGTTTATTATAAAGTAAAGTAATAATTCAAATTCCTTTTTTGTTAGCTCTAAATTTTTTTTATTTACTTCTGCTGTTTTATATGTGGTATCAATATTTATGCTATTAAACTTTAAAATATTACTGCCTGCAAATTGTTTACGTCTTATAATAGCCCCAATTCTTGCATTTAATTCAGATAAATGAAAAGGCTTAGAAAGATAATCATCTGCACCCAAGGTTAATGCGGTTACTTTATCGTCAAGGGAATTTTTGGCTGAAATTATAAGCACGCCATCTGTTTTATTATTTGCTTTTAATTCTTTTAAAAGCGTTAAACCATTTCCCCCGGGAAGCGTCAAATCGAGTAGAATACAATCATAATCAAACAAAGCAATTTTTTCTAAACCTGTATAAAAATCTCCGGCTACTTCACAAATATAATCTTGACCTTTTAGATAAGTTTTTATGCTTTCACTTAAAGCTTTTTCATCTTCAATAATTAATATTTTCATCAGGGAAATTTTTGTAAAGTGCGAAATCAATATTGTGGGAAAACCAAGGGTTTAATAATAAAATATAACTTCATTGATAATTATTATAATCTAATCTTACGCCACCAAATTTAAACTTCATTTGTTTTTGTTAATTTACGCTTTAATAGTTTTAATATTTCATTTTTTATGGATAAGAATGGGCCAATAATAATAATTGAGGACGATTTTGATGATCAGGAAATCCTTAAAGTAGTATTTAAAAAACTTAATTATGAAAACGAAATTATTTATTTCGAAGATGGAGAAAAAGCCCTTGAATATTTACTTTCCATGTCAGTAAAGCCTTTTTTAATTCTTTCAGATATTAATATGCCTCGTTTAAATGGTATGGAATTAAGAGAAAAAATTTATAATAACGAACAATTGAATTTGCGTTGTATTCCTTATTTGTTTTTAACTACTGCAGCTGAGCAGCCATTGGTTGTAAAAGCTTATTCTCAGTCGGTACAGGGTTTTTTTGTAAAACCTTCATCTCTTAAAGAAATAGAAAAATTAATTTTCTCAATAATGAGTTATTGGAAAGATTGTCATTCTCCAAATCTATAGTTTAAGATAAGATTTTGTAAGCTGTCTCCCTATTCCATTAAAAAGTAAGGACAAA
>JANLVW010000546.1:0-1168 GCA_031364205.1 Ferruginibacter sp. | reverse complement strand
TTAAACTTACATCAGGCATTGTTACAAATTTTTTTCTCAAACTGTTGAGTGCCGGATTTATTTTTTGTATTAAAAGCCAATTTCCATTTACTTTTTTTACACTTAAAGTACGGGGTAAACTCATGGCACCTTTCCACGGTGTAGTAGGTATTTTATTTGCGTAATTCCAATTATTAATCCAACCGATAGCCGTAGGTAAATGCTGTTTAGGTAATTGATTATAACTAATAGCTGCGTAATAGTCCGGACCATAATCGGGTCTGTAAATTTCAGTTATAGAATTTTCATTTGTAAATGATGTGCCATCAAACTCACCTACAAAATATTGCATTGTTGCATTTTGCGACATTTGAAGCAACCATTTCATTTTGTTGGAATTTCCTTCTATTGGTACCTGTACCAAATCGGGACATTCCCAAACACCCGCTGTATCTCCAACCGGACCATAATCACTTAAATGTTTCCATTCTTTTAAATTTTTAGAGGCATAGAATTGTACTTTGTGTTCTGCCGATAACATTAATAACATTACCCAATATTTTTTATTATTATCCCAAAATACCTTCGGGTCTCTAAAATCTTTTTTCTGTATATCTAATACTGGGTTGTTTAAATATTTGGTCCAAGTAATACCATCATCCAAACTATACGCAATGTTTTGAGATTGGTTTACGTTTTCAATATGTCCGGTATAGATAGCAACCATCGGTGGTTTTCCATTTTTGCCAAAACCGCTTGTATTATTTTTATCAACCACACAGGTTCCGGAAAAAATCATTATTCCATTTTCTTCTTTTATAGCAACAGGTAAGTTTTTCCAATGTATTAAATCTTTAGAAGTTGCATGAGCCCAAGTCATATGCCCCCATACATTTTCAAACGGATTGTATTGGTAAAATAGATGATAAAGTCCATTATTATAAACCAAACCGTTAGGATCATTACACCAGTTATTTTTAGGAGAAAAATGAAACTGTGGTCTAAATTGTTCTGTATACGAAGTTGATTGTGCTATAGCAAAAGACATTATAAAAAGTAACGGTACAAAAATAATTTTTTTCATAAAGTATCCTTATTTAGAAACCATGAAATCATTTCTACGTTAGTAAAATGAGCCAAATCAATCCTAAATAAAATGGGCTTAAACTAACAGTGATTAACCAAACAC
>JANLVW010000515.1:0-4375 GCA_031364205.1 Ferruginibacter sp. | reverse complement strand
TTCCAGCACTTTTGATGTGTTGTTTTGAAATAAAGCAAGACTTTCAGGATAGCAATAAGTTACCATTGGCAGGTTAACATTGCCAAGTTGAATGCTGTTATTGAAAACAGCATAATTAGTTACCGCCATGCAAACGAGATAAGATGATATTGGATAGCGGTGTTTCCAGTGTGTTTTTATTTTGCCACCGGCAACAGGTGTTTCGCTTTGTAAAATACCATTGCTTGCGGCTTTGTAAGCAGCAGGTGCTGTAATGAAAACATCAATAGAATCTGCTTTGTCATTAATACCGTTTTTGCATGGCCACCAGTCTCTTGAGCCGTACGATTCACTCAGCGTCCACAACACCGGCGTACCTGCATGCACATCCTGTATAAAAGATCCGAAGCCTGTATTTGCGGGCACTCCCTTGTACCAAATACTTACTGAGTCCAACACATTGGTATTAATATTTGACGGAAAATTTATAACAAGTGTATTGTTGGGCTGAGAAAAAGTTAGCTGTGTACCATTATGTTTAATACTGTCGGCAAGTAGCGGCGATTGCATATCTAAAGCGATAGAAGAAAGTGCAGATATCGTCTTAAAATAGACAGTCACTTTGCCATCAATGAAACGAACAGCCGGATCTACAGCCCATTCGCACCTGTAATATTTTACATCAAAATTATCAGATGCAGCTGTAAACCTTGCTGCGTTGGTAAACTGATTTTGATGCGCATCTTTTTCCATTCGGGCAATTGATTCGACATCTGCTTTTTCCTGGCCATACGCTATGCCTGTAAAAAAAAGCAACAAGAATAAAATTGATTTCATATTTAGATTTATAAATGATTCCTATTTATACCTAAAATTGTAATTAAAGTTTTATATATGTATTAATTATTTGAAACTAATACCCTATTGCATAAAACAAGACTGTTTATTATTTATACATTAAACGCAGAATTTATTCCTATATTTTACTGGATTTAAAATAACATTTATGAAATTAAGAATTATTATACCTACCATTTGCTTTATGCTTTTTAATATTTCTGCATTTGCACAGGAACCGGTTATAAAAGATACACTTATAAAGAAACTTGACAGGTTAGCTCAAAAGACTGACAGCACAGGAACACAGATAAATAATATTGATAAAGACGCTTATAATGAAGTAACAAAACTTACTGCAAAAAGTTATTTTATTTTATTGGGAAGTGATATTAAACAGGAATTTACAAAACCTTTTCACATGCACAAGAAAGATTTTGTAAGATTGGGTAAATTTGCCCTTGTAACAGGAGCACTGGCATTTGCAGATAAACCTATACAACAAAATGCGCTTGAACTGCGAACCCGAAGTGCCAATGTAAGAAATGTGGGGAAATTTATAACCAATTTTGGTGGATTGTATGAAGCAGTTACACTTGGTGCTTTTGGGCTTTACGGGATAATTGTAAAAAGTGAAAAAGTAAAAACAACCACATTGCTTGCCACGCAAGCAGTATTGACAGGCTTTTTAACCGAAGTTGTAATTAAAACCCTTACAGGCAGAATAAGGCCAAGTTATTATGCAGCAGGTGTAACAGCCGAACCAAGTTTTAAGGGTCCTTTTGGTAATCTTTCAAAAGATGGAAATGGTAAAAGTTCGAACAGTTCCTTCCCGTCAGGCCACACAACTGCTGCATTTGCGGCTGCAACCGTTTTTGCGGTAGAATATAGAAATAAACCTTACATACCTATAATTGCTTACAGTGCAGCAACACTTGTAGGGCTTAGCCGCATTACAGAAAATAAACATTGGGCTACCGATGTTTTAGCTGGTGCAGCATTAGGTTATTTAACCGGCAGGCAGGTTTCTTTTAATTATCACCGTTTTGCAAAAATTAAAAATGCCGAGGCTAAAAAGAAAAATATTACTTTAAATATGCAATATTATTTTGGCAAATTAATACCGGGGATCATCTGCAAATTGTGAAGTTCTGTATAACGGTTAAATCAGCATTTCATCTTAACTAAGTACTTTTGTAAGTATGCCCGAGTTCAATTTTAATGATGCAGTAAATTTTGCCGGTAAACTTACCCCCGCACGTGCATGGAACGGGTTAAAAGTTGTAAGCAGTTTTTTTTTAAGCAAACTCCTGGACAGACCTGTACAATGGGGTTTCCCCATTTCAATTTCTTTTGAACCAACTACAAGTTGCAATCTTCGCTGCCCTGAATGTCCTAGTGGATTAAGAGCATTTACCCGACCGACAGGTATGTTGCAGAAAGATTTTTTTACTGAAACGATCGATGATATTCACAAAGAATTATTATATCTCATATTTTATTTTCAGGGCGAACCGTATTTAAATACATCTTTTTTAGACATGGTAAAATATGCATCTGACAAAGGTATTTACACCGCTACCAGTACTAATGCACATTACCTTACAGACGAAGCTGCAAAAAAAACAGTGCAGAGTGGGCTGGACCGTTTAATTATTTCCATAGACGGTACAACGCAGGAAGCTTACAAACAATACCGTGTAGGCGGAAGCCTTGATAAGGTACTGGAAGGTGCGAAAAATATTGTGAAATGGAAAAAGAAATTAAACAGCAAAACACCTTTTGTTTTTTTTCAGTTTTTAGTGGTTAAACACAACGAACACCAGATTGAAGATATAAAAAAACTTGCAAAAGAAATTGGGGTTGATGAAGTTCGTTTTAAAACCGCACAGGTGTATGATTATGAAAATGATCCCAACCAGTTAATACCTGTAAACGAAAAGTACAGTCGTTATAAACGCAATGATGACGGGAGTTTTAAAGCTAAAAATAAATTTGCTAACCGCTGCTGGAAACTCTGGCACGCTAATGTAATTACTTGGGATGGTTTGGTAGTACCATGCTGTTTTGATAAAGATGCCATGCACCGGCTAGGCAATTTAAAAAATGAGCCGTTTAAAAAAATATGGCAAAACGATAACTACAAACAATTTAGAAGCGAGTTAATGAAGAGCAGAAAGAATATTGATATTTGTGCTAATTGCAGTGAAGGTGAGTCAGTTTGGAAGTAAAATTAATTTACCTGTTTTAAATTTTTTAGATGGATAAAAATTTATTCAATAAACGCATTTTGCAAGTGTTGGTATTGCTCCTTATTATTTTAATAGCAGTATTGTTAATTGGTCAGCTGTATATTTTTTTACCGGGTTTATTGGGTGGCATAACACTTTACATTCTGGGCCGTAGCTATTATTTCAAACTTATTTTTAAAAACAAATGGAAGAAGGGCTGGACGGCCATAATGTTTATTCTTTTTTATCTCGTTATAATTTCATTACCAATTTATTTAACTGTAAATCTCGTTACACCTAAAATAAACCCGATACTAAAAAATCAGGATCTGATAGTACAAAAACTGCAAAATATGGCAGAGAATATCTCTGCAAAAACAGGAATAAAAGTTTTATCCCCAGATAATATAAAAACTTTTATACAAAAAATTTCGGGTATGGTACCCATGTTGTTAAGCGGCACAGCAACCACACTTGCCAATTTATTGATGATGTTTTTTTTATTATATTTTTTGTTGGTTGGCGGCAGAGATATGGAAAAAAACCTGCACAAGATTATACCACTAAAATCGCACAATGTTGATATACTAGCCGGCGAAACAAAAATGATGATAAAGGCAAATGCGCTCGGTATACCTATTATTTGTATTGTGCAAGGCATATTTGCTTCTTTTGGTTATTGGGTTTTTGGTATGGATGATTGGGGGCTCTGGGGGTTTATAACCGGTGTATTTGCATTTTTTCCACTGGTGGGTACAATGATTGTCTGGGTACCAATAATGCTCTATCTTTTTTCACAGGGTCTCACATGGCCGGCAATAGGCCTGGGTATTTACAGCCTTTTGGTAACAGGTAATGTTGATTATGTGGCACGAATAAGTTTCATGAAAAAAATTGGTAATGTTCATCCGCTTATAACTGTATTGGGTGTAATTGTAGGGCTGGATCTATTTGGTTTTATAGGTTTAATTTTTGGGCCTTTGCTCATTAGCTATTTCTTAATACTGGTAAAAATTTATATCAATGAATTTTCTGAAAACCATGAGTCACAAATTATTTTGGAAAGAGAACTGGATAAAAAAATAATAGGTAAACCTTAAATTATACGATCTTTAACAAAATAAATAAATTATTTTAAAGCCTGCAACCTGCAATGTTGCAGCTTTTTTTTATTATTGTATTCTAATTATGAGTTTAGAAAAAGATATTAATCAGCCCAAGTTTAGAACCGAGCACCAAAAGGTAATCATCAATCTTATTTACACCTACAACTGGATGAATGAAAAGCTAAAAAGCTTTTTTGGAAAAGAAGATATTACACCGCAGCA
>JANLVW010000511.1:0-2776 GCA_031364205.1 Ferruginibacter sp. | reverse complement strand
GACTGGTCGCATTGCTTTATGGGCCTCAGTTTGGTGGATTGGTAATTTATATTTTGCGGAATTGCAGCGATATAAACAAACCTTTTGAATTTGAAACTCAACAAACTGCAGGCAGTAATAATTTAATAAATAGTTACAATGCCATTGGTGGTAAAAAAGGCAAAATAAATTATTATTCATTTTTTGATCATAGGAGTGGAGATGGATGGAGAGCCAACAGTAGATATTTTACTAACAGTGGATTTGCAACCGTTACTTATAAAATATCTGATAAATTTTCGCTTACTGCAGAAATAATGCATGCGCAGATGCGAAGCCAGCAGGCGGGCGGGCTTACCGATGCTCAATTAAAAAATGATGCCATGCAAAGTTTTAGAACCCGCAATTGGTTTGATATAAAATGGACTACACCTGCATTAATTGCAAACGTAAACCTAAACGATAAAACGGTTTGGAACACAAAATTGTTTGGAACAATTGGCGACAGAAACAGTGTTGGTTTTCTTCAGCCAATTACCGTTAAAGACAGTATTAATGCTGCCACACAGCAATACAATAATCGTACACTAACATTAGATAGTTATAGAAACTTTGGTCTGGAAAGCAGAATTTTAACGGCCTATAATTTGGGTAAAATGAAAAATACCATTTCAGGAGGTGTGCGTTTATATACCGGAACTACATACAGACAGGCAGATGGAAAAAGCACAACAGATCTGGGCTACGATATGACTACGATAGGAAATCATCCAAGAGATATAGAATTTAAATCACAAAATGCAGCTGTATTTGTAGAGAATATTTTTCGTGTAGGAAAAAAATTATTAATTGTACCGGGTGTTCGTTACGAATGGTTACAGGGGAAAGCGCAGGGCAGAAACGGATATTCTTCTAACGGTGCAGAAATCCTTTTACAAAATATAAAACGCAGCCGAAGCTTTTTATTGGCAGGTTTGGGAGCAGAGTATAACGTAACAAGATCTACAAAAATTTATGCAAATTTTACGCAGGCTTACCGACCAATACAATTTGCAAATTTACAGGCACCACCAACATCAGATATTATAGACCAGAATTTAAAAGATGCTAAAGGATACAATTTAGATTTGGGTTACAGAGGAAAAGTAAAAAGTTATTTACAGTATGATGTGAGCAGTTTCTCTCTTAAATACAACAACAGGGTAGGAGCAATTACTCCTACAGGAACCACAACAAGGTTTATTACAAATGTGGGAGCAAGTACAAGTAAAGGGTTTGAAACATTTGTGGAGTTTAGTCCGGTAAAAGCGTTTACAAATAAACAGGATGTGGATGTTTCTGTATTTAGCTCTTACAGTTATACAGATGCAACTTACAGCGCCAACCATAAAGATGCAAACACAAAAGGCAAAAAAGTTGAGAATGCCCCTACAAATATTTTTAGAGGTGGTTTTAATTTTACTTACAAAGACTTTGTTTTTACAACACAATTAAGTTCAGTCAGTTCTACCTACAGCGATGCAAATAATACGGAGAAGCCAACAGCAAATGCACAGGTTGGGTTGATTCCGTCTTACAGTGTAACTGACTTTACAGGTTCTTATAAAATAAATAAATCAATTAAACTCAAAGCAGGATTAAACAATGCGTTTGATAAAAGATATTTTACCCGTCGTGCAGGAGGTTATCCTGGTCCGGGGGCATTGCCTGCAGATGGACGAACATTCTTTGTTAGTTTAGGCGCAAAATTTTAACCTCTAATCTTTTAAACCCGGCAGTTTTCTGTCGGTTTTTTGTAGATAGTTTTTATAAGGTGCATGTATAAAGTTGGATAATGGTATGCCGCACAAGTGAGTGACACAACGATGCTCGCCGTAGCTGCTTCTTTGCATACCCCAACAGCCAAAAAAATACCGAAGGGTTTTTTTATTTCAACCTTCAAACCTTACCTTTGCGGCAAATTTTGAACCCTCAATTATTTTTAATATATAAATATGGCAAGCACAGGTAAAGTAAAATCAATCATTGGTGCCGTTGTTGACGTGCAGTTTGACAATGATTCAAACCTTCCGGAAATATTAAACGCACTCGAACTTACCCGTGAAAACGGCGATAAGTTAGTGCTTGAAGTGCAGCAGCATTTGGGCGAAGACAGTGTGCGTACTATTGCAATGGATGGTACGGAAGGATTTGTGCGTGGGATGGTGGTTACCGATACAGGCAGACCAATTACGATGCCGATTGGTGATGCAATTAAAGGTCGTTTGTTTAACGTAACCGGCGATGCAATTGATGGTTTACCACAAGTGAGCAAAGAAGGTGGGCGTGCAATACATGCCAAGCCGCCATTGTTTGAAGACCTTAGTACTGCCAACGAAATTTTGTTTACTGGTATCAAAGTAATCGATTTGATTGAGCCTTATGCAAAGGGTGGTAAAATTGGATTGTTTGGTGGAGCGGGTGTCGGTAAAACAGTATTGATTCAGGAATTGATTAATAATATTGCTAAAGCATATAGTGGTATTTCGGTATTTGCAGGTGTGGGTGAAAGAACACGTGAAGGAAACGATTTGATGCGTGAAATGATTGAAGCAGGTATCATGAACTACGGCGAAAAGTTTAAGCATAGCATGGAAGAAGGCGGTTGGGATTTGGCTTCTGTAGATATGGAAGGTTTGAAAGAATCGAAAGCTACTTTTGTATTCGGACAAATGAACGAACCTCCGGGAGCTAGAGCCCGTGTGGCTTTGAGCGGACTTACTTTGGCGGAATATTTCCGTGATGGTGAAGGCGACGG
>JANLVW010000499.1:0-11404 GCA_031364205.1 Ferruginibacter sp. | reverse complement strand
CGCCAAACGTAGGATGTTCCGTTGCCAAAAACTGTCCGTTTATCGTTTCGCCTTCAACTAAACCATTGCCATTTATATCTGTAGTATTTGGGTCAGTAACTGCACCAAAATAAGTATGACGTAAAAAGAATTCCAGTTTTTTGTAATTAAGCGTATTGATCAATGCTAATTTTGACCTTGGCACTGCTGATTCTAAGTAAATGCGGCTTGCTTCGTCAAAATAATTATTCAGATTTCCTGTATTTTTTAAAATATCAGAGGCCTTAATATCTCCTACTTTTCTTGTTCTGGAAATTGTACCCGCTAAATCTGTTTTTAAAGTAAATCCATCAAAATTAAATTTGTTGGAAAGGATATAATCTATTCCTTTAGATTCTGTATTAATTGCATTGGTAAAGAATGTTGCTGATGTAGCTCCTGCCTGATCAAAAGCCTGCTGAAGTACCAGTTGATCTCCCGTTGGAGTGCCTGATGGCCTTGCAAATTGCCCGGTTAAAATTATGCGGTCTTTAATTTTTATAAAATATCCATCTACCGTTAATGTTAATGTAGAATTTGGCACTCTATAAGTTGCACCTGCGCTGTAACTATTGGAAGTTTCCTGTTTTAGATTTGGAATACCTAATAATGTTGCAGCCTTAGATTCATTTGTAAACGTACCTACTTCAAATGGTATACCTCCTAAAAACTGGGTGGCTGTTGAATTGAAATATTTTTGTTGTAATGATGGTGCTCTAAAGCCTGTTGCAACTGCACCCCTTAAATTTAACCCTTTCCCTACTTTTATTCTTGTAGCAAATTTATAACTGAATGTACTTCCAAAATCTGAATAGTTTTCATATCGTACTGCCCCATTTACCAACCAGGATTTGGTAGGATTTAATTCAACATCTACATAACCTGCCTGGCTGTTTCTATTTCTGCTCAAGGCATTTTCAGGCCTAAAGCCCGGAAAAACCTGTGCTCCTCCGGGTCTTCCCGATCCAAAAAAGTCAGTTGGTAATTGAGTTGGGACAGTAGTAGAAGTTGCCGGAACACCATTTATATCATAACGCTCATAAGAATTTTGTTTTCCTGCTTTTATCTTATAATTTTCGAGCCTTAACTCTGCGCCAATGGCAAGGTTTAAACCTGCAAGTACATCATACTCGTGCGAAAAATCGAGGTTAGAAGTATTTTGCGAAAAGCCTAATTTACCTGCTTCAAATTCTTTAGGAGATTTAAGACCAAGCGTTGCATTTGAAGTGTTTTTTATGGTATACTTAAACTGGTTTTGACCATAAGTATTACTGATGTCATAATTCCAGGTTCCTAATTTTCCTTTTACGCCGACTGCTAAAGATGCATCTGTAATGTATGAACCTATTTCAGGCAAAAACCCGTTTGGATAAAGCTCTGTAAGTGTTCTGTTTTGTACCGGTCTTCTATAAAAACCTGCACTGTTACCGTCTCTAATGCCATATCCACCAAATGTGTAGAAAGTATGATTTGTATTTATCGGTAATGAAGCATTCATAAATAACTGACCACTTGATAATTTAGACTGACCAATTCTCATATTAAAATTTCTTCTTTCCAGCCCTCTAAAAGCAAGTTCATTATTTGTAACATTTGTATTGGCATCTGTAATTGCAGACAGTGCTGATTGCATTGCTGCAATAGTATTGGCATTTTGAATATTTGTTTGCTGCGTTGCAGAAAAATAAGCAACATTAGGAGCATAAGTTTTGATTGTACTCAAAATTTGTGCAGTATTAGGCGTGTTATTTATATTGCTAAAGAGGGACGAAAGGTTTACACCTCCAACGGCTGCTCTGCGTTCAATAGCATTGTATGCATTAAAAATTTGACCGTTGTAATCGGTAGCTCTCCTTGTACCCTCTCTTGTTACAAAACTTCCTGTAAAATTTACTGCACCCCCCTTTTTACCAAGTCCAACCCCATAATTAAGATCAAGCTGCACCTGTTTGCCATCCATACCGCCTCTATGGTCGTTGGCGCCTTTGCTTGCATTGCCACCTACACTTAGTGATGAAGTAAATTTATTGATACTTTTTTTCATTACTACGTTAATTACTCCTGCAATGGCGTCAGAGCCATACTGCGCTGCTGCACCATCTCTTAAAACTTCAATTCTTTCAATGGCAAAAGCAGGTATTGCATTTAAATCTGTACCAACGGAACCTCTGCCGGGTGTACCATTTACGTTTACCAATGATGAAGAATGTCGACGTTTACCGTTTAATAATACCAGTACTTGGTCTGGTCCCAATCCACGTAATTGTGCCGGATCAATATGGTCTGTACCATCTGCTACTGTTTGTGTATTTGAAGTAAAAGAAGGCGCAACATAATTTAAAATCTGATTTAAGTTTGTTTGGGGTGCAGCTCTTGTTAGATCGCTAATGTTGAGTACATCTACAGGCACTGCGGTTTCTGTATTTACTCTGCGTAAGCTGCGAGAACCCAATACAACAACACCAACCAAATCACCTGCATTTGCAAGGGTGAAGTTTTGGATAGTAGTTTCTCCGGCAACTATTTTAACCTGTTTGATATCAGCTGTTCTTCCTGCATAACTGGCGGTAAAACTATAATTACCAGCGGGTAAATTTAAAGAGAAGCTACCATCTGCACCTGCCAATGTTGTAGATCTAAAAGCTGATGCTATTGCACTTAGTGAAGCACCCGTTAATGCTGTGCCATCTGCGTCTTTTACAACTCCGGTAACAGTTCCATTTTGTGCTAAAATATTATTTATGCTGAAAATCATAACCAATAAAACTAGCATCAGCGTTTTAAAATTTTTAAATATTGTCATGGAGAAATTTTTGTGTGGATTATTTTTGGAAAGAGATAAAGGTAACATTTTCTTAACGAGGTATATCTACAAGTTTGAAAATTTTGTACTTTGAGGACCTGTACGAAATAATGTTATAAGTAACGAAGCCACCTGTAATCTGTAAAAAATAGAAAATATTTTCGAGAGATTTGATACTTAAGATTTAACCGAATTAGGTTAACCGCTTTTATAAAAAAATAAGATTTATTCCAATATTTTAATTTCTGTTCTACGGTTCATTGCCTTTCCCACAGAAGTAGCATTTGAAGCAACAGGAATAGAACTACCATAACCTTTGGCAGTAAGTCTGGAAGCATAAATGCCTTTTGAGATAACATATGCCATAACTGACTTTGCCCGCTCCATAGACAATAAAATGTTGGCTGCCGGCTTTCCAACATTATCAGTATGACCACCAATTTCAATCCGCTCGTCATCTTTTCTGTTTAAATAAGCAACTAACTCATCAAGTACCGGAAAAGATTCAATTTTTAGTTCTGCTTTTCCTGTCTCAAAATTTACATCATCCAAAACAAACGTTTTTGCAGGCTGGTGATACAGATCTACTTTTTGAGCTGTTTTATAAGATTCGTTCGGACCTAATGCCGGTATCTCTAATGTTATGTTGCTTACAGAATCTTTAAACCCCAAAATAAAAATATCATACTTATCACCGGCAGGTAAACGCAATGAAAATTTACCATCCTCCTGGCTAAGACCCTGATATTCTTTTTGGTTTAGTTGGCTGCGAAAAACCACAATTTCATGTACCAGCAAGTTTTTCTTAAAATCTGAAATACTTACATCAACCGGTGCATCTTTTGATTGAGAAGCATTTTGTTGCTGGTTATTTGATTGTGCATGAAGCGCATTAATCAATAAAAAAATACCAAGGATAATCAATAAAAATTTATTTTTCATAACCAAAATTTTAAGATCTTAAAGTTAATTATTAAAATTATTTAATGATACTTTTTGAAAGTAACACGGATTATTTGATCAGTAAAAAACTACCTTTTAAAACTGGTGTCCCATTGTTTAAATCAATCAAATAGATATAAGCGCCGGGAGGCAATAATTGCCCTTTAAAAAATCCATTCCACGGCACGAAAGTTTTTTTTCTTTGAAATACAACCTGGCCATAACGGTTAAAAACAGTTAACGTATGCAAAGGATAAGCCTCAAGACCAGGTATATTCCATGTATCGTTTTTACCATCGCCGTTTGGAGAAAATGCATTAGGAATAAAAATACCATTTATGATTTTTACCTGAACTGTATCGGTTACTTTACCGCAATTATTAAGAGCAACAGCAGTTAAAATATATTGAAAATCTATTGGTGGATTTACAACCGGGGTAAGTGTTGTTTCATTGAGCATAAAATCTATGGGAGACCATGTATAGCCTGCAAAATCACCGGAAATACTCCCCATTAACTGATTCGCTTTTCCTGCCACTGTTATTACATCAGCTCCGGCATTTACTATCGGCAGTTTTACAACTTTTATATCAATGGATGCTGTATCCTTACAACCAAAGCCGTTTGATACTTTTACATGATAAACAATAGTATTTAATGGAGTGGCCTGAGTGTTTTGTTGTTGTGGCGTAATTAAAAATGTTATAGGAAACCATTCATAATTTAAACCACCGCCTGCTTCCAGTAAAATTGTTGATCCTGAACAGATTGTATTTGTCGCAAAAGAAACTGTTGCTATTGGTGAAGGGTTTACCACAAAGTTTGTAGAATCGATAACATAACAATTATTTGCATCAGTAACTTTTACTTTATACATGCCCGCATTTTGTGTTTGGGCATTTTGAATAATAGGCTGATTTGAAGTTGAGGTAAAATTTGCAGGCCCTTGCCAGTCATAATTTATTCCTCCTGAAGAATTAAGAAGTAGCATAGCGTTTTCACAAATAGGAGAGTTACTGGAAATAGTGTCAACAGGCAATGATTTTATAATAATGGTTAATGGATCTGACGAAACCCTGCATTGGACAGATGCAAAATTACCGGCTTCAGCAACCTGCAAGCGGTAGCGATAATTTCCAACAGCTGAATTTACGCCGTACTGTGCCTGAAGCGTGGTAGTATTTTCGCCCAAAATATCAGTAAAATTATTGCCATTAAAACTTTTTTGCCATTGATAAACCGGATTAATATAACCTGACGAAACAGTACAGGAAAATGTAAAGGATTTTATTTCACCCTGACAGAAATCTGTGTTTTGCGAAGCAGTATTAACAATCGTTGGAGTAAGAGATGGGCCGCAGGGTCTAAAAGTAATATCATCCAATGCCAGATCGTTACCGCACCCACCAGGCGCATTGTTTACCATTCTCAAAACCACATCTGACACTGCATTTGTGGTAGTAAATAAAAACGCTTTTTGAACCCATATTGGAGAAGCGGTTAAAGGTATATTTCCTGTTATGTTTGTTTGTAAAATAGAACCGTCTGTTTTTTCAATTGAGAAGGTAATATTGGGTTGGTTTGCATTTCCGTTACATGCAGTCTGTACATCAACATTCATAATCCATGCGCCAAACTCGTAAGTGGTATTGGGGCATAAACCTCTTACCGTATCTATATAAAATGCACTGGGTTGTACAGATGCATTAATGAGCATAAAATATCCATTTGCATTGCCGGTGTGATCGCTGTTTATAGAATGCCAGGTATTGCCAAAACAATTGCTCGTATTGGTTCTTACTGTATACGATCCATCTACAGGGCAATCGTTTGGGGTGTAAGTTAAATTAGTTGCCGGTAGAGGACTACCGGGGTTTGCCCCTGAGCCAAAATTAAAATTTATAATAGGGTCACCAAGGCTTCCGGAACAGGTTTGTGCGTTTGCATAAAAACCTATTATTAAAAAAACAAACAATAAAAAACTTTTAAAATAGACTTTCATTAAAAATTGCCAACTGGTTTTATGTTACCGAATGTATAGCTCTAAAGATACAAACGATGTAACAAAATTAACCCTGCAAAATTTTAAATGGCAATTAACTAAATGTTGAAAAAAGATTTAGGGCTGAGCATAGCCCCGATTGCAGTGAAAATGGTTGAGGTACGAAACCATTGCAACGAAAAGCGGGAGACAAATGTTGAGGTTGGTAATTTGTTGATGCTTCTAGAAAAGACATAAGATTAAAGAAAAAAGACACAGGTTTAAAAAAAGTTTTTCCTATAATCTTGTTTGTAACCGTACGACTATTTCGCTTTTCCAGCTGGCGAAAGTACCTGCTAAAATTTGCGAACGGGCCTCGGTAACAAGCCATAAATAAAATGCAAGATTGTGCACGCTGGCAATGGTAAGGCCAAGGTATTCTTTGCCTTTAAAAAGATGGCGCAAATATGCTTTACTATAAAAATTACTGGTGGGGCAATCGATGCCATCATCAATTACAGAAAAATCGTTTTCCCATTTTTTATTATCAATATTAATGATACCTTTTGAGGTGAACAACATGGCATTTCGGCCATTGCGGGTAGGCATTACACAATCAAACATATCTATGCCGAGTGCAATATTTTCGAGAATATTCCATGGCGTACCTACGCCCATTAGATAACGTGGTTTTGCTGCAGGTAAAATATCACAGCAAAGTTCTGTGAACTCATACATTTGTTCAGTAGGTTCCCCTACAGAAAGCCCGCCAATAGCGTTGCCCGGTGCATTTTTAGAGGTAATAAACTGGGCAGATTCAGTTCGCAAGTTTTTAAAAGTACTGCCCTGTACAATGGGGAAAAGATTTTGTGTATAGCCATATTTGTCCGGCGTATTATCGAGATGATTTATGCAACGGTCAAGCCAGCGGTGTGTAAGTTCCATACTGCTTTTCGCATATTTTTCATCGCTGGGAAAAGGTGGACATTCATCAAAAGCCATAAGGATATCGCCACCAATAATACGCTGGGTATCCATTACATTTTCCGGTGTAAATAAATGTTTACCGCCATCAATATGCGATTTAAAAACCACGCCTTCTTCTGTAATTTTTCTGCTGTTTGCTAAAGAGAAAACCTGGTATCCGCCACTATCTGTAAGTATCGGTTTATCCCATCCATTAAATTTATGCAACCCGCCTGCAGCTTCTAAAACTTTTAAGCCCGGTCGTAAATATAAATGATAAGTATTACCAAGAATTATTTGTGCTTTTACTTCTTCTTTTAATTGTTGCTGTGTTACAGCTTTTACTGTACCAACGGTACCAACGGGCATAAAAATGGGTGTTTGTATAGTACCGTGATCGGTTGTAATTTCACCTGCACGTGCTTTTGTATTTGTATCACTATGTTGTAAATTAAATTGTAATGCCGCCATAATTTTTGAAGAATATAATTTGCTTTCTGCAAAAATGCAACAATAGAACAATTAAGCAATAAAACAATTAAACATTAAAGGCTATTTTTGCGGATATGAGTTTTTCCAAATTACTAACGCACTGGCAACTGCTGGTTTTTATTTTTTTCTGCGTTTTGGTAGCTGTAAGGTTATTTTATTTCCTCTTTTTTTTTGTAAGACTGGCATTTTATAAAGCAAAACCAAAATCTATTTTTAGAACGAATGCCGTGAGTGTGGTTATTTGTGCAAGAGATGAGGCTGCTAACCTTGCAAAAAATTTACCCGGTGTATTGGTTCAAAAATACAAAAGCACGCACGAAATAATTGTGGTAAACGATAACTCTTACGACGAAACAAAATACCTTCTGGAAGAAATCAAAAAGGAATTTAAGCAAATGCAGGTGGTGGAACTTATACAGGAAGCGAAGATGATACCCGGAAAGAAATTTCCATTAAGTATTGGTATAAAAACCGCAAAATATGAAATTGTTTTATTGACAGATGCTGACTGTGTTCCTGCCAGCGAAAACTGGATTAACAGCATGCAGGATGTGTATGATGATGAAACAGAAATTATTTTAGGTTATGGCGCTTATCATAAAAATAAAACCTTTTTAAATAAACTTATAAGGTGGGAAACCTACCACAGTGCTTTACAATACATGAGCTATGCATTGGCAGGTACAACATACATGGGTGTTGGCAGAAACTTATCTTACAAGAAAGCAATTTTTTACCGCCACAAAGGTTTTAGTGCACACAATAATATACCTGGCGGGGATGATGATCTTTTTATAAATATGGCTGCCACCAACAAGAATGTAAAAATAAATTTAGATAAAGAGAGCTTTACTTTAAGCAGCGCACCGGATAGTTTTTTAAAATGGAAGAAACAAAAGAACAGACATTATACGACTTCTAAATATTACCGCCCATTACACAAGTTTTTGTTGGGCATGTATGCATTTTCACAGTTTTTATTTTACCCGGCTTTTGCAGCTGCTGCATTTTTATATGACTGGAAAATAAGTCTAGCACTTTTTGGTAGTTTTGTTTTAATACAGGCTTTTATTTACAACAAAACAATGAAGCAGTTTGGTGAAAAAGATTTGTTCCCATTCTTTTTAATATTAGATGTGTGGATGTTTTTTTATTACATCATTTTTGCACCTTCACTTTTAATGAAACCAAAGGCAAGCTGGAAGTGATGGAGAAGAAATTAGACTTAAGAAGTTAGATATAAGATGAAAGACACAAGATTAAGGATTAGAGACACAAGATTGGAGACAAAGTATGAAAGATTAAACATTTGAGCATGCTGGATACTTCTGTTGTCCATCATCTGTGATCCATCGTGTGTGGTCTTTGGTCCATGGTCCAACTAAATTTAATGCAAAAAAAAACTCCCAACCATGGAACTTTTAAAAAAATACTTTGCAGATTTCACCCCTGAGCAGGAAGAACAGTTTGCGATGTTGAAAGATTTGTATGCGGACTGGAATGAAAAAATAAATGTTATCAGTCGCAAGGATATGGATAATTTTTATATTCACCATGTTTTGCACTCTCTTGCAATTGCTACAAAATTTGAATTTAAACCTGGTATGGAAGTGATGGACCTTGGCTGTGGTGGTGGTTTTCCTAGCGTGCCGCTTGCTATCCTTTTTCCTGATACAACATTTCATTTAGTTGAAAGTATTAATAAAAAATTAAAGGTTGTAAATGGTGTTGTAGAAACTGCGGGTATTAAAAATATAACCACACAACAGACAAGAGCAGAAGAAATTAAAAACCGAAAGTTTGATGTAGTTGTTTCACGTGCAGTTGCACCCCTAGGAAGTTTGTGGCATTGGAGCAGAAAGCTTGTTCGCAAAACTGCCAAGGCAGAGAAAGATATTCCAAACGGATTGATTTGTTTAAAAGGTGGTGACCTTGCATTGGAAATTTCTGAAAGCAATTGTAAACCTCACATCTGGGAAATAAATAAAATATTTGAAGAAGAATATTTTCAGGAAAAGTTTATGCTCTATGTGCCTCTTAAATAATGATAAAAATTATAACAAAACAAACTGCAATTCAACAAGTCGGCTAAATTACATTTATACAAATGATTCATATGAAAATATCTTTTCTAATTGTTGTATTATTTGCAAGCATTGGTTCTGATGCACAGGATATTTCATACAACAGAAAAATGGTTGATACGCTTGCATCACCATCATTTTGGGGACGTGGATATACAAAAGAAGGTATACAAAAAGCCGCTAACTTTCTTGCAAAAGAGTTTAAAATTCTGGGATTACAACCACTTGGCAAAAAAGATTATTTTCAAAAGTTCACATATTCTACCAATACTTTTCCCGGTGATATGGAGGTAACGGTAAATAATAAAAAACTTATTCCCGGTATAGATTTTTTAGTTACTGCTGATAGTCATTCAAGCAAGAGCAATGGCAAACTGTTGAAAGAAGATAGTGTAACTTTTGTAAATGCAGAAAAAAAAATTATTGTAACACTTGAAAATAAGCTCACCTGGGATGCATCTCAAAAAGAAGAAGATTTTACGGTAATACAATTAGATAAAAAAAGGTTTTCAGAAATCCCGACATCAATTAAAGTAGATATTGAAAGTAAATTCATCAAAAAATTCGAAGCTGTAAATGTTTGTGCAATGGTTTCAGGTACACAAAAACCCGATTCGTTTATTTTTGTAACTGCGCATTACGATCACCTTGGGGGTATGGGAAGAGATACATATTTCCCTGGTGCAAATGACAACGCAAGCGGTGTTGCATTGTTGTTAAGTCTGGCAAAATATTACGCTATGCATCCTCAAAAATATTCAATTGGCTTTATCTTATTTGCAGGGGAAGAGATAGGATTATTAGGTTCTAAATATTACACAGAACACCCAATTGTTCCTCTAAAAAATATCCGGTTCCTTACCAATATAGATCTTGCAGGTACAGGTTCAGAGGGCATAACGGTTGTAAATGCTTCAGTTTTCACAAAGGAGTTTGCCCTGATGAATAAAATTAATGATGAACATAAATACCTGGTATCGATCGGCGCAAGAGGAAAGGCCGCAAACAGTGATCATTATTGGTTTACGGAGTTAGGCGTACCGGCTTTTTTCTTTTATACAAAGGGTGGCATTGCTGCCTACCATGATGTGTTTGATAAAGCAGCAACACTGCCTTTAAACGAACAAGCAGATCTAATGCAGCTGATGATGAAATTTAATGAAGGTTTACAGGAAGAGTAAGTAGGGATTGGCGATTGGGAAGTTACGAGTGAAGGGTTAAAGGTTGGGAGTTGTGGTCCGCAGTCTTTGCGCCTTTCCGTCTTTGCGGTGAAATTTAAATAATACTCTTCCACATGTAAACATCTGTTTGTTGCGTGTTGCCGATTGGGAAATCATGTGTATGTGAAGTAAGTTTAAAATGAAACTTATGATAGAATTTTTTCGCCTTTATGTTGTGTTACCATAATCCTAAAAATATTCAAAAATATACTTATGAAACTGCATGATCAATTAAAAAATGCATCATGTTTTGTGCTAACCCTTTACCGTGGTATTCTTCTAAAATATAGAACCGTTTAAGTTCCAAAGCGCTGCTACCTTTAATTTCATCAAATTCAACATCTGCATCTACAAATAAAATATAGCCTACAGGTTTATCATTTATCTCAATAAAAAAATATTCAAAAGCAGTATTTTTTACTTCTTCTAAAAGTACTTCTTCGCTGTAAAATTTTCGAAGAAAATCTTTCATATCATCTTCCGTACAGGTACCTGTAAAAGTGTCGTAGAAGGTTTTCTGAGCTATAAAAGAAAGCGCAGGTACATCTTGCAATGTAATCCTGCGCATGTTAGTTTCGTACATACTTTTTACCAGTTAAATTCAAGTAAGTTATTCTTCCTGTCCACATCTGCCATGCGTTGTGAAGGATCTATTTCTACTTTCTTATAGTCAGTAAGTTTTGTTTTTAATTGAAGAACATAAGTTGGGTGTGTCCATCTCCATTCTTCATCTACAATCAATTTATCTGCACCATCTTCCTTTTTTGCTGCATACATTAAATTTAAAGGAATCGTATGCATTTCCACAGTACCATCTTTTCTTGTAAGTGCGATATCTATCGGCATAGGTATTTGACCAATTCTTTTTAAACGAATGTTTGATACACCATTTTCTTCC
>JANLVW010000467.1:0-2146 GCA_031364205.1 Ferruginibacter sp. | reverse complement strand
TTGTTTTCGCTTTGATGCTTTTTATCTCGTTTATTATCGCAGCATTTGCTGATGCAGTTTTTACCCATAATACTAGTACTACTTCCTATTACAGGCTGCAGCATTACAAAGAGCAGAATGAAGGAGAATATGAAGGCTATTATTTTCAATTTTTAAATCTACTATTTATTACTACGGAGAGTTTTGTAAATACTTATTTTAACAAAAATATTTTGGTATGTATTATTTACAACAGGATATATTTTCTTATATAGGTGGACATGCCACTTTGTTATAGGTACTTTTTATAAAATTTTATTCTTTTACTGTGGTACCATCTTCCTTAAAAGCTACAGCCTTCTTTTTCATACCATTTTTCAGGTCTGCCTCATAAATAGTTCCATGCTTTGATGTTTCAGTTTTATCGGCTTCAGCAATAGCCTAACCTGGATATTTCAATTTAGCTGCGGCTGCTAACGCTTTTGGTAAATCAGCTGCTTTAATTTTCTTTCCTGTTTCCAGCCAGGTTCCATCTTCCCCAAAATTTGCAGATATTTTATTTCCTCCAAAAGTAAATTCAGTTTCCCATTCTTTAGGAGCTTCTTTACCCCAGATAACTTTAGTAGCCGTTGGAAACTTTTTTTTGAAAGCCATTTTAACTGCAGCTGGTGCAGTGATAGCGAATGAGTAACTGAATATTAAAACAATACTCATAATCATCAAAAATATTTTTTCATTTTTTCATTTTTTACTTATGCTGAAATTAGCATTATGCAAAGGTGTTTCGTTTCTAAATGTGAAGCGTTATAGAATTGTATAAGATATTTGTAAAATTCACACTTTCTAAAAGCCTCCATATCATCTGTAAAATATTATTTTTAGGCAGTTATTTCAGTTTAAGCCAAAAGTCTCTTGGGGCAATTTTAAGCAAATTTTGAAATATAAGAATGATGCAACTTATTTAAAATATTGTTTAAGAATTATGAAGCACCAATGCTTAGTGTTGCAGCCAAAATATTTACTATTCTGCAAAAAGAGTTTATTTCTTTTGGCAGCCTGGAAACTAAATATTATAAACCGGATAATGCTACTATTAATGCAAATGAAGGATATGCTGTTTAAGTGGATTAATATTTTGGGTAAGTTGTAAAAAAATCTTTTTGTAATTACAAACTATTCACAAGTCTTCAAGCATACTAAGCTTTTTGTTTTTTAAAGATTTGAAATAAGATGGTGTTAATCCTGTTATTTTTTTAAACTGGCTGGAGAGATGTGCCACTCCGCTATAGTGGAGTTTGTAGGCTATTTCGGTAAGATTAAGTTCATCATAAATAATTAATTCTTTTACCTTTTCTATTTTGTGCAAAATAATGTAATGCTCAATAGTTGTTCCCTGGGTTTCTGAAAAAAGATTGGCCAGATATGTATAATCATAATCCAATTTTTTGCTTATATAATTTGAGAAATTTGTTTTGGGAAATTCGTCTTTGTAATGCACCATTTCAACAATGACAGCTTTAACTCTTTCAATCAGGATGGATTTTTTATCATCCATGAGCTCAAGCTTTGATTTAAGTAGAATAGCTTTTAGCTTTATCCGTTGGTTATCAGTAATATTTTCAAAAACATTTACTTCACCCAAATTTACTGTTACGTAATGAAGACCCAGTTTTTTAAAAGCTTCTTTAACTACCATTTTGCAACGGAGGCTAACCATGTATTTAATGTAGAGTTTCAAATTAGGTTCTGGCTATAATGCGTTTCATTATAGGATAAATTACAAAAGGTACACCACAACTGCCAACTGGCATTTAAATGAGTATTAATTGATTGTTTATTTTGCCAGAAGTATCCTCTACAGGGCTTTTAATCCTCATAACCGCTTTTAATAACTGTTGAAATCATTTTAAACTGTTCACCAGCCTTAGAGCAGTGTTTGGCATGGGCGGGGATAATAATCCCCTGTCCAAGTTTTAAATTATACACCTTCTCGTCAATTGTAATTTCTGCAGCACCATCAATTATCTGGATAAAATTATCAAATGGTGAGGTTTTTTCAGCCAATTCTTCCCCGGCTGCAAATGAAGAAACAGTGACATTACCAGTCGTGGTTTTTTTTTTATTTGTTGTTAATAAAATAATTGGTTTGTATTTAATTTTTTTTTTT
>JANLVW010000402.1:0-2714 GCA_031364205.1 Ferruginibacter sp. | reverse complement strand
AAGAATTAATCGTTCGCCCAACCTCTGAAACCATTATTTGGCATACTTATAAAAGCTGGATACAAAGCTATTGTGATCTGCCATTGTTGATAAACCAATGGGCAAATGTTGTTAGGTGGGAAATGCGTACACGGCTTTTTTTGCGTACCGCAGAATTTTTGTGGCAGGAAGGACACACAGCACATGCAACAGCCCAGGAGGCGGTTGATGAAACAATTCAAATGCTGAATATATATGCAGAGTTTGCTGAAGAGTGGATGGCAATGCCAGTTATAAAAGGTGTAAAAAGCATTAATGAACGTTTTGCCGGGGCAGAAGATACGTATTGCATTGAAGCACTGATGCAGGATGGTAAAGCATTACAGGCGGGTACTTCGCATTTTCTTGGTCAAAACTTTGCAAAGGCTTTTGATGTAAAATTCAGTGATAAAAATAATAAACTGGAATATGTTTGGGCAACGAGCTGGGGCGTTTCTACAAGATTAATCGGTGCGTTAATAATGGCGCATAGTGATGACCAAGGCCTTGTAATGCCGCCAAAAATTGCACCGCTACAAGTGGTAATTGTGCCTATTTATAAAGGTGAAGAAAGCAAACCGGTGATTGATGAGAAAGCTCATGGCATGATGAATGCATTAAAAGTATTGGGTATTAGGGTAAAATATGATGACAGCGATCATGCAAGACCGGGCTGGAAATTTGCTGAATATGAATTGAAAGGAGTGCCGATTAGAGTAGCGCTTGGCATGCGTGATTTAGAAAACAATGTTGTTGAAGTTGCCCGCAGAGATACAAAAGAAAAGGAAACAGTTTCGTTGGATGGCATTGCTGATTATCTTAAAAATTTATTGGATGAAATTCAACAAAATATTTACAACCGTGCATTAACTTTTAGAAATGATAATATTAGAGAAGCCAACTCATTTGATGAAATGGTAAAACTGCTTGATGAAAAAGGCGGGTTTATTTCTGCACACTGGGATGGAACTGAAGAAACGGAGGAGAAAATAAAAGAACAAACCAAAGCAACTATTAGATGTATTCCTTCAGATAATAAACAGGAGGAAGTTGTTTGTGTGTTCAGCGGAAAACCAAGCAGAGAAAGGGATTTGTTTGCAAGAGCCTATTAAAACAATTACGAATTACGAATGTTGAATTAGGATTAAATCATGGAAACTGAAAATTTCAAAAAGCCCATTTGTTACTACGTAATACAAAATAGGTTTGTGTTTCCGCAATCAGAAAAATTAATAATAAAAAAGGAAATTTTAAAAAACTGCAGTATATAAATGATACAAAGGAAAAATAAAAAATGAGTTGGTTAATTTTAAAATTGATAAGGTAAAATCGTTTTAAAATATTTCTATTCTACATTGCTGCAAGCTGTACTTTTTGCTGAAGCTCCAACACACTTTCTTTAAATAAATTATCAGTATCCATTAAATCCTTTACTGTTTGACAACTGTGTATAACTGTTGTGTGGTCTCTTCCGCCAAAATGCTCACCAATTGTTTTTAATGAATTTTTCGTAAACGCTTTTGATAAAAACATAGAAATTTGTCTTGCCTGAACAATTTCACGCTTGCGTGTTTTTTGTAACAACTTATCATAAGCCACATCAAAATATTCGCATACCATTTTCTGGATAGCATCTATCGTGATTTCCTTAGTAGAAGATTTTACAAAATTTCTTAGTACTTTTTTTGCCAATTCGAGGTCTATTTCTCTCTTGTTAAGCGAAGATTGTGCCAACAGAGAAATAAGTGCACCTTCTAACTCTCTAACGTTACTATTGATATTGTACGCAATATATTTTACTACTTCACGGGGCATTTCTAACCCATCGTTTTTCATTTTTATATCAAGTATTTCAATCTTGGTTTCATAATCGGGCACCTGCAAATCTGCACTCAATCCCCAACGAAAACGACTAAGTAATCTTTCCTGTACACCTTCCAAATCTTTGGGAGATTTATCACTGGTGAGAATTAATTGTTTACCGCTTTGATGTAAATGGTTGAAGATTGAGAAAAAGGCATCCTGTGATTTTTCGGCTCTGTTAAAAAACTGAATATCGTCAATAATTAATACATCTATTAATTGATAAAAATGTATAAAATCGTTGATGGCGTTGTTACGACCATGATCTATAAACTGGTTAATAAATTTTTCAGAACTTACATATAATACAACTTTACTTGGATTAAGGTTTTTTACCTCATTACCAATTGCCTGAGCCAAATGGGTTTTTCCTAGACCAACACCACCATAAACCACTAAGGGATTAAAACTTGTACCGCCCGGTTTTTCTGCAACAGTTTTACCTGCACGGCGTGCAACTCGGTTACAATCTCCTTCAATAAAAGTATCAAAAGTATATGCTGAATTAAGCTGCGGATCAATCTGCATTTTCTTAAGCCCCGGTATTACAAAAGGGTTCTTAACAGGATTATTTATGACTAGTGGAAAATCCATTTCGTTGTTTGAATATGATCTGTAACCATGCCCAGGAATATCTGTTGTAAGTGGTTTGTTTTTGCTGTTGCCGCTATCAACCATAATCCTATATTCTAACCTTGCTTCTTTACCTAATTCTCTTTTAAGTGTCTTTGCAAGAAGAGATACGTAATGCTCTTCAAGATACTCATAAAAAAATTGACTTGGTACTTGTATCGTAAGAATTTTTTCTTTTAAACTAACAGGTTTAATTGGTT
>JANLVW010000399.1:0-1108 GCA_031364205.1 Ferruginibacter sp. | reverse complement strand
CAATAACATTTTTGGTCTTCCATTTACAGAAGAAGAAGCGACCCTTGTAATTGTACCGGTACCTTGGGAAGTTACAGTAAGTTACAACGCAGGCACAGCAAGAGCTGCAGATCATATATTTCATGCAAGCTTACAGGTAGATTTGTTTGACAATGAATTTTATGATCAGTGGCGCAAAGGATTTTATATGCGCATTCCGGATAAAAAGATTCTCACAAAAAGCGATTATTTAAGAAAGGAGGCTGAACTATATATAAATTATATTTCTCATGGCGAAATTGTAACGGAAAATAAGTTCATGTGTAAAACCCTTCGGGATATTAATGAAGGAAGTATTTTCTTAAACAACTGGGTATATGAACAAACCATGGACCTTTTACAAAAAGGAAAAATGGTGGGTTTACTTGGTGGCGACCACAGCACACCACTTGGTTTTTTTAAGGCAATTGCAGAAAAGCATGAAGACTTTGGCATTTTACAAATTGATGCTCATATGGATTTGAGAAAAGCTTACGAGGGTTTTAATTATTCTCATGCATCTATTATGTACAATGCATTACAGGAAATTCCACAACTTAAAAAACTGGTGCAGGTTGGAATAAGAGATTATTGTGATGAAGAACTGGAGTACATGCAAAAAAGTGAAGGAAGGGTTGTAACATTTTTTGACAGGGATATTAAAGAAAGGCAATATGAAGGTGAAAACTGGAAAACTATAACCGACGAAATTGTTGATACACTTCCACAAAATATTTTTATAAGTTTCGATATTGATGGTTTAAATCCAAAACTTTGTCCTCACACAGGAACTCCTGTACATGGAGGTTTTGAAGTGCAGGAAATATATTATCTATTTAAAAAAGTGTTGAAAAGCGGCCGTAAAATAATAGGATTTGATTTGAACGAAGTTGGTATCAGCCACGATGAATGGGATGAAAATGTTGGCGCCCGAATTTTATATAAACTCTGTAATTTGCTCACCAAAAGCAACAGTCCAAATTGAAAACCTTTGCTATAGAAATTCCAAATGAACGATTGAAAACTTACAAAATAGTTGCTTTCATTATTCTTACGTTAAATTTTTTGGGTTTTGGATATGTTTTTTTGA
>JANLVW010000469.1:0-7492 GCA_031364205.1 Ferruginibacter sp. | reverse complement strand
CTGCAATGTTGCTGGATTTATGCCTGAAACTTACAAAATTTAAAAAAGAAAATAAAGAACTGCTTACTTATTTATTATTTGAAACACATGATGAAAAATCTTACGTACAAAGTGTAAAGGAAATATTAGATGAGTTATTTTTAACGGTTAATAAGACACAGTTATATTTTGCTAAAAAAACGATCCGCAAAATTGTAAGAATAGCAAACAGGTATATTAAATACAGCAATTGCAAAACTACCGAGCCCGATTTATTACTGCACATTTGTGAAAAGATAAATGAGCTTAATTTAAATTTGCAGAAGAACACTGTATTACAAAACATTTACTTTTCACAAATAAAAAAATTACGTAAAGCAGTTGATTTAATGCATGAAGAAGAGCAGTATGATTATTTAAAAATGCTTGAAAATCTTGATTAACAATTACTTTAAATTATAACCCTACATTAAAATTTTAAAGATTTTAGAAATTGGAAAAAATTACTTCTTTAAACGGTATTGAGCATATTTTTTTCATAGGAATAGCCGGTTCAGGAATGAGTGCACTTGCTCAGTTTCTGGCAGGGTCCGGAAAAACCATCAGCGGCAGTGACAGATATTTTACTGAAGAAGGCAAAAATGAAACCCAGATAAAGCTGGAAGCCGAAGGAATTAAATGTTATCCGCAAAATGGAACTGGCATAAATAAAAAAGTTCAATTAATTATAGTTTCAACTGCTGTAGAAGATACCGTGCAGGAGGTTGTAATGGCAAAAGAACTAGATATTCCAATCATAAAAAGAAGCGATTTACTTGCTTTAATTGCTGCAACAAAAAGAACAATTGCTGTTGGCGGCACCTCCGGCAAAAGCACAACCGGTGGCATGCTTTTTCAGATACTACAAATTGCAGGTTACGAGCCCGGCATAATAAGCGGTGCAGGTTTGGTAAATATTATACAGGAAGGAAAAATAGGCAATGCAAAAGTGGGAAAAGGGGAGTGGCTTATTATTGAAGCCGATGAAAGTGATGGCTCTATAGTAAAATACCATCCGGAAATTGGGTTGCTTTTAAACATTGATAAAGACCACCAGGAGATTATGGAGTTGATGGAAATATTTTCAATTTTTAAAGAAAATACAACAAGAAAATTTGTTGTTAATGCTTCCAATAAGTTAGCGAAAAAACTTTCTTCAAATTCAGAAGATGATTTTTCATCTGATGCAAATGTTGCCGGATTTAAAGCTACTGATTTAGTACAAAATGGTATGAATATTAATTTCAAAATCAACAATATTCCATTTCATTTAAAAACAATTGGAAAGCACAATATGGAAAATGCATTAGCTGCTGCAACCGTTGCAAGCCTTATTGGCATTTCATTAGAACAGTCTGCTGAAGGCCTGAAAGAATACGAAGGAATTTACAGAAGGCACCAGTTACTGGGTGAAAAAAAAGGGGTTAAAGTAATTGATGATTATGCGCATAATCCTGCAAAATGTGCTGCATCCATAAGAGCCTGCCAACCAATAGCACCCAAAGTAATTGCATGGTTTCAGCCACACGGTTATGGGCCGACAAGATTTTTAAAAAACGATTTTATAAAAGAAATTGCTGAATCACTTCGACCCAACGATGAAATTTGGATGAGTGAAATTTTTTATGCCGGTGGAACTGCAGTTAAAGATATTTCTGCAAATGATTTGATAAGTGAAATAAAAAAACTTGGCAAAAATGCTTTTTTTGTGGAAGATAGAAATAACCTTTTAGAGGAATTAAAATCTCATTTTACAGATGATTGCATTTTACTTTTAATGGGAGCCAGAGATCCGGAACTGGAATTTTTTAGTAAAAATATTTACGAACAATTATAGCAATCATGCATGATGAAATACTTTTTATAAATATTGCTAAACTGGTTAATGTAAGAGAGCAAAATAAACTTGTTAGAGGAACTGATTTGGCAAAATTACCCATATTGGAAGATGCTTTTATATTGATAAAGAATGGTATTATTACAGATTTTGGTGCAATGTTTGAACTTGAAATTAGAGTTCCACAATTCCCTAAAAATGTTATAGACATAAGCGGACAGTTTATTTTGCCTTGTTGGTGCGACAGCCATACCCATCTTGTGTTTAAAGGCAGCAGAGAAGATGAATTTGTTGACAAATTAAAAGGCCTAACCTATGCAGAAATTGCAGCAAAAGGTGGCGGTATTTTAAACTCTGCGCAAAAATTAAATCAAACTTCTGAAGAAGAATTGTTTGAAGCTGCCATGGTTAGATTGAAAGAAATTTCTCAACTTGGAACAGGCTCTGTAGAAATTAAAAGTGGGTATGGATTATCTGTTGAAGGAGAAATTAAAATGTTACGGGTTATTAAACGATTAAAAGAAAATTCAGATCTTTTAATTAAGTCAACCTTTCTGGCTGGACATGCTTATCCTGCTGAGTATAAAGAAAATCACAAAGGTTATATTGATTGTATAATAAATGAAATGCTGCCAATTATTGCCCGGGAAAATCTCGCCGATTTTATAGATGTATTTTGTGAAACCGGCTTTTTTTCACCTGAGGAAATGGAAGAAATTTGTATTGCCGGCGCTGCCGTGGGTTTACAACCAAAATTGCATGTAAATCAATTAAACAGCATTGGCGGCATAGAAATAGGAATAAAAAACAATGCGCTTTCCCTTGATCATCTTGAAACATTATCTGAATTAGAAATTTCTTTATTAGGAGATTTTAAAGGATGCAGCACACTTTTACCAACCGCTGCATTTTTTTTAAGAATGCCCCTGCAACCCGCTCGAAAATTAATAAACGCAGGAGCTGCCGTAACACTGGGATCTGATTACAATCCCGGCTCTTCACCGTCTGGCAATATGAATTTTGTAACCGCACTAAGTTGTATACAAATGAAAATGCTGCCCGAAGAAGTTATAAATGCAGCAACTATAAACGGTGCTTGCGCAATGAATTGCGAAAATGAAACAGGCTCGATAATGATTGGTAAAAGAGCCGATTTAATTTTGACCAAAAAAATACCTTCTGTTGCCTATTTGTTTTATAGCTTTAGCATCAATAACATCGAAAGGGTAATGTTGAAAGGCAAATGGGTTTAAGATTTAATATCAAATAATATTATTTTAAATATCGTAATCTAAAATTTACATAAAATCATTCGCTCAAACCATCAAATGAAACACTTTAAATTTTACGAAAAAAAGGATATTGTTTCGCTTACAAAATTGCGACGTTTTGAAACAAAACTTGGTGAACGAATTCAGTATTTGGCAAAAGGAGAATGGCCTGAAGTTTTGCAGGAAAATGCTGCAAAGTATGTAGTGGTTGGTATTCCGGAAGACATTGGTATAAAAGCAAACTATGGCACAGGTGGTGCAGATTCAAACTGGTATCCATTTTTACATGCATTTTTAAACATACAAAGCAATGATTTTTGCAGTGGCGAAGATGTGTTATTACTGGGGCATTTTGATTTTGGCGATATAAAATATCTTATAGAAAATAATGCTTACAACGAAGAAGAAAAAATAGATGCTTATCGGCATGGGGTTAATACAATAGATGATGAAGTTGAAAATATCGTAAAAACAATTTCAGCATCGGGAAAAATTCCAATCGTAATAGGAGGTGGGCATAACAATGCTTATCCACTATTAAAAGGTACTGCAAAAGGGTTATTAAAAAAAGAGTTAATACCACTTGCACAAATGAATGCCATTAATTTAGATGCACATTCAGATTACAGAACAATGGAAGGCCGGCATAGCGGTAATGGTTTTAGGTATGCAGAATCTGATGGATATTTGGGTAAATACAGCATTGTAGGTTTACAGGAAAATTATATTTCGCAGAATGTTTTGGTCGATGTGTTATCAAATCCATTTATACAATTTACATCTTACGAAGATATTTTTTTGAGGGAAAAGAAAAGTTTTATACAGGCTGTAGGCCAGGGTGTAGATTTTACACATGATAATTATACGGGTATTGAACTGGATGTAGATTGTATACAGCATGCACTGTGCAGTGCACAATCTCCTTCAGGGGTTAGTTTACTTTTGGCCAGACAATTTATTACTTATACAGCCCGTCATTCCAAAGCTGCATATTTACATATTTGTGAAGGCGCTACACAAATGGCAGATGGCAGGAAAGATGAAACAACCGGAAAATTAATAAGTTATCTGGTAAGTGATTTTATAAAAGGAATGAACGAGCGGTGATAACTGATTTTAATGAAACAGTTTAAATAGATATGACAAAAGCCGAAATTAGAAAATTACACAGACAAAAAAGAATGGACTTGTCAGCAGGTGAAAAAAGCCGGCTTGAAGATCTTTTGCTGATACAGTTTCAAAGTCTGCATTTAGATATACCGGATAATATAATGAGTTTTTTGCCAATAGAAAACTACAACGAATACAATCCTATTTTAATAGAGGAATATTGCTTTTTTAAAAACCCTGCTGCAAATTTAATATACCCTGTAACAAATTTTAAAAACAACTGTTTAATCCCTGTTGCAACAAAAGAAGATACTATTTTTGAGGTAACCGAATTTCAAATAAATGAGCCAATTAATGGTACGCCGGTTTTGCCGATATCTATACAATTAATGTTTATACCCTTGTTGGGCTTTGATTTAAACGGATACCGAGTAGGCTATGGCAAAGGATTTTACGATAAATTGATTGAAACTTGTACCAGAGGTATGCTTAAAATTGGGTTTAGTTTTTTTGAACATATTGAAATAAATGAGGTAAATGAGTTTGATAAAAAAATAGATTTTTGCATAACTCCTCAGCGTATTTATCAGTTTTAAAATTAATCATTTGCTTAAAAGTTTCAGGTATCTGTTGTTTCCGTTTTCACTTATTTACGGCGCTGTAATATTATTCCGTAATTTTTTGTTTGATAAAAAAATATTCAAGTCAGCCTCTTTTAATTTTCCCCTAATATGTGTGGGTAATATTGCAGTTGGTGGAACGGGTAAAACACCTATGACAGAATATTTAATAGAACTGCTGCAACAAAAATATGCCGTTGCTACTTTAAGCAGAGGTTACAAAAGAAAAACAAAAGGTTTTGCAATAGCCAATTCAAAAACTACAGCACTCGAAATCGGTGATGAACCCATGCAGTTCCATGAAAAATTTCCAAAAGTTACGGTAGCAGTTGGAGAGGAACGTTTTGAAGCGATCCCGCAAATTTTGCATGAGTACCCTAAAACCGAAGTAATTATTTTAGATGATGCTTTTCAACACAGAAGCGTAAATGCAGGATTAAACATTTTATTAACTGAATACAATAATTTATACAGCAGGGATTTTATGATGCCTGCAGGAGATTTGAGAGATGTAAGGCTTAGTAGTAAGCGGGCACAAATAATAATTGTAACAAAATGTAAAACTGGAATAGATGAACATGAAAAAAAATTAATTGCAAAAGAGTTAAAGCTGTTATCTCACCAAAATTTGTTTTTTTCAGAAATTTTATATTCTGCTCCTTCCCATATTTTTAATAAAAGCAATTATGCTATGACTGAGAGCACTGATTTATTACTCATTACCGGCATTGCTAATCCTAAACCAATGAAATCTTTTTTAGCTGAACATATCCACAGTTTTGATATGCTTCATTATCCTGACCACCATATTTTTTCAAGCACCGATTTAAAAGATATTTTAAAGCATTTCGATAAAATAAAATCAACTGATAAAATAATTCTTACCACTGAAAAAGATGCTGTAAGATTAAAGAAGTTTGAAAAAGAATTGGTTGAACTACCTATTTATGCTCTTCCTGTAAAAACGTACATATTGTTTAATGAAAGTTTAAAATTAAACCATCTTATATTAGACTATATTTCTGGTTTTAGCACAGTAACTTAAAATTTAACAATAAAATTTTTAAAAAATTTTAAGATTGTGATAATTAAGGAAATGGATAATCACCATTGAGTATTCACAGATCTTAATCGATTTTTCTCCCGATACTATTTTGCTACTGCAATTTTTACCTTTTTATTTTTTATTCTTTCATCTTTAGCAAGTTCAACAACATTTCCAATTTTAGATTTTCTTACTGCAGCAAAAGCTGTAAAATCTTTCACTTCTATTAAGCCAATTTCATCTTTTTTAAGATGGCATACATGAGATAGAAACCCAACAATATCAATTTTATTTATCTTGTCTTTTTTTCCGGCGTCAATGAATAAGGTGCTCCATTTTGGTTTTTCAGGTAAGGAAAGTTTTTCAGGCAATTCAAAAGTTACGGCGTCATTTGTAATGTAAGCCGGTAGTTTCTCGTCTTCGCTCCAAATAACATAAACATTACCCGTGGCATTCATACGGGCAGTCCGACCATTGCGGTGGGTAAATTCAGCTTCCACATGTGGCAAATGATAATGTACAATATTTCTGATGTCTGCAATATCCAAACCGCGGCTTGCAAGGTCGGTGGTTACAAGAATATTTGATGTTGTGTTTCTAAATTTAGTGAGTGCAACTTCACGGTCTAACTGCTCCATACCACCATGGTAAAAAACATTTACAATTCCCTGATCTGCCAAAAATTCGCTTGTTCTTTCAACTGCATCTCTGTGGTTACAAAAAATAATGGTGGAAGTATTGTTGCAATAACATACCAATTGTAAAAGGGTTTGTAATTTATCTTTATCATCGCTTAGTAAAGTATTTATGCGCAGACTTTCATTATCTGTAGGATTTTCGGGGAGAAAATTAAGAGTAACCGGATCACGCATTTTTACAAATGGTGGAATATCCACAGTATTTGTTGCAGATGTAAGCATTCTCTTTTCAACGTTTGGTAATGAGCCAAGAATGAACTGCATTTCTTCAATGAATCCAAGTTCAAGACTTTTATCAAACTCATCTAAAACTAAAAACTTTATAAATTCAGTATCAATGTTATCTCTTCTTATGTGATCAGCCATGCGACCGGCAGTACCAATAATTATCGCCGGTGGCTGAACCAAGTTATTTTCTTCAGTTTCTCTTTTATGGCCGCCATAACATGCAGTTATTTTATAACCCGTCTGCATTTGTTTTAAAACAGATTCAATCTGAAGGGCAAGTTCACGACTTGGTACTAAAATCAAAGCCTGGACTTTTCTTATGTCTGAATCCAAAGCATTTATAACCGGAAGTAAAAAAGCCAGTGTTTTTCCTGAACCTGTGGCCGATAATAATACAATTTGATTATTTTTTTCAACAGCATCAATGGTAGAGATCTGCATTTCATTTAATTCTTTGATCTTTAACCTGTCAAGAAATTGCTGCTTATTGGTTTCTGATATGTTCATTTTGCGAAGATAGCCTTTGTACAGTGATAATGTTTAATGCGTAAATTTTGATAATTGACAAGTTAGAAAATTATGAATATTATTTATCCTATAATTAATATTATGTTAAACAGGCGCACAAGGCTTTAGGTTTTTCTTTCCCCTGCCACACTTGAAGA
>JANLVW010000292.1:0-1406 GCA_031364205.1 Ferruginibacter sp. | reverse complement strand
CCAACATTCCGCTAACAAGGGGTTTGGCGTTATTGGGGCAGGACGTTGTTAGCTTCGGCTGTAGTTCGCTATCAGATTCAGTTTCGGCTTGACGTTATTAATTTAGCTTTAGTTCTTATCTTCAACTTTTAAAACAATATTGGGCTTCAATTGTGGGCTGACGTTTTTCAATTTGGCTTTTAGTTGTTAACTTCAACTTCATATTTTTAATTGGGCTTTAGTTCCGGGCGGACGATTTTCAAATTCCCCAACAACGCCAAGCCCTATCGTTGTGTGCTATACTTGCGGATGCCATGTCCTAAAATAGGTTGACTAAAAATTAAACACTTTTAGCAACATTATGACAAAGACTAAATTACAGGCTATCCCTTCAAAAATTAAAGCCTGTCCAAAAAAGGAGTACCAAAAAGTAAGTTTTGACCTGAAACTTACCATCATTGACAGAATTCAAAACGGACAGATTTCTCTTAACCATGCCTCAGAAGTTTACCAGATTTCCCGCAGTTCCATCAACTACTGGATGAAAAAACTAAGCACCTTTGCACAAACAAAAAAAGGTATGAGTAAAAACGACGAATTAAAAAAACTCCGGGAGAAAATAAAAGAGTTAGAATTTATTAAAGAATTTCAGCAGGACTGCATTGTAGATTTTGAAAGAATTACGGGGGAAGAGCTTTCAAAAAAGTTTTTGCCCGAAGCATTAGCAAACGAGATAGCCAGAAAGAAGAAAAAGCTTACAAAATAAAATGGTTGTATCAATGTTTCGGGATTACAAAACAAGCATATTACCAGCGTATAAAAGCATTTAATAAAAGACAAATGGAAGGCATCACTATAAAAAAGCTCATACAGGATTTTAGGAAAGAGCAAACAAAATGCGGTATTAAAAAAATGTATGAAGATCTTAAAGTACAGTTAGAAGATAACGGCATTAAAATGGGTAGAGATGGACTTTTTGACTTTGCACGGCAAAACGATCTGTTGATAAAGAAAACCAAGCTATACCACATTACTACAGATTCTAAGCATGGTTATTATAAATCTCCAAACCTTATTAAAGACCTGTTTCCTACCAGGGCAGAGCAGGTGTTTGTTGCTGATATTACTTATATCAGAATTGAAAACGACTGGGCTTATTTAGCCTTGGTTACTGATCTGTATTCAAAGAAAATAATGGGTTATTGCATAGCTGATAATATGAAAACACCGATGGTATTGCAAGCTTTAAAAATGGCATTGAAAAATTGTATATACAACAGAAAAGATATGATACACCACAGCGACAGAGGCATACAATATTGCTGTACAGAATACGCCGGATTTGCCGCTGACAATAACATCCGATTGAGTACTACTGAAAAATACGATCCTTACGAAAATGTTTATTGATTAAATAAATTTTTAAA
>JANLVW010000252.1:0-2130 GCA_031364205.1 Ferruginibacter sp. | reverse complement strand
GTTAAAAGAACAGGAAACATTCTTTTTACCCGGCCTGTATTCTGTAACTGAACTGCCCAACAAAAAAACCGGCGAAGTAGAAAAGCGTTTCACATTTACATTAATAACCCGTGCGGCAAATATTTTGATGGCGCAGATACACAATGGCGGCACAAACAAAAACCGTATGCCATTGATGCTAACATTTGAGCTTTCTAAAAAATGGGTAAATGATGAAATAACATTAGAAGATTACAAGGCAATACTTGCTTACGAAATGCCCGTTAACAACATGCATTACAAAACTGTTTATTCCATACGCACTACAGAACAAAGACCAGATGAAAAAGCAAAGAACGAATTATATGTGTGGGAGGGTGTGGAGGAGATAATGATTTAGAGGACCATACTAATTGCTGATAATTTTTATAATACGGAGATTAATACATACATCTTTTTACGCAGCAGAAGCATGAGCCAGTAAAAAATAAGGAGCATTTGTATCCGCCTTTCTGTAGTAGTACTGCACAAAAGTTTATTATTATTTAAAGTTCAATTAGTGCAGCAGCTACTACTGCCAATGCGGGCTATACGCAGCAGTAAATCCTTATTTAACTTTTTAAGATCAAAAGCACATCATTCATTACTGATTAACCTTAATAGAATTTCATATTTTAAAGTGCTAACGTTATTAGCCTATTCCAACAAATTAATAAGGTTATAATATTGTACAAAACTAAACTTACGAATACTTTGTTTGGTGTTTCAGGAAACAATCGTTTTATAATATTTTCTTCTACTTATTTTATGTCTCAGAAAAGTATCGTTACGTTATTTTTCTCTTCCCTTTGTTTCGTATCTCACGAAGCAATCGTTAAATATTTATGCTGAATAAGGCGGTTGATTTAATTGTAAAAATGTAAATCACAGCATTGGGCTTTAATGTAAAATATTTAGACTGATAATTGTTACAACGTACAGCCTCACTTGCACAGAACGCAATTTTGTAGGTTCGCTTTTTAAAATGTTTTTGGTAAGGGATTTAACCAATCAGAATTCCTCATTAAAATAACATACTGATAAGCAAAATCTCTACGCCTAAAATCGCCCATAAGTTTACCTTGAGGAGAAGTTCCATTAAATAATTGTCCCGTCTTAGCAAATGGCGAATTAAGTGAATTGATTTTAAAAAGAGTCGTTGAATTATTGGTGGTTAAGGCTTTTAAGTTTTCTATTCCATCTACTTGCAACAGTGACTTATCATCATATGAGAATGGTTGCTTTGTCCAAGTTGAACTCTTACTGTCCCACACATTATATTTTGAGTCAATTGGTAAACAGACAATAGAAATTACTTTTTTTGCACTTGCATGATCTGAACTTACCAATTTTGATGCAAAGTCTTCGCCAACAAATTGAACTGGAACCTGATGGGAATGAAAATATCCCCACATTCCATAAAGTTTTTTATTTTCAAAATGAAGAATTGAATAGAGTTCTTTATAATTCCTAAACATAGCTTCAGGTCTGTTTACGCCAGATTTTTTGGTACTACTATAACTTAAGTTTTGAATTAAATATTTAAAGATTGGTAATTGCTTACCGAATAATTGCTCAAATTCGATTCTATTTTTTTCTATTTTTTCAAAATAGTTTTTAGCAAAAACAGAGATTTTTATTATTTCAGAATCATTATAAGGATCATTTACCATAAGCCTTAGAGAATCCAGTAATAGATTTTTCTTAGTCCCCAAAAACTTATCTATTAATTTAAAATATAAATCAAAATCCTGCACTTTGTCAATCCCTGAAAAAGTAATTTGTTTTGTTTTTGGTAGGGTTCTATTTAAGGCCCTTATTTTAAAAATCTTATTATAAAAATCATAATTCCCCCATTGCGCTTTGTTTTTTACCCAATACCTAAATACATTATTTAAAATTGTTTCATTGCCATTTTTAAGATATTCGTTTATGCATGATGATTGGGCATAATCAAGCTCTGCTATGTAATTTTGAGTGCCTACAGTTTTATTTAAATATTTCAATAAACTAAAGTCGATAAGTTGTGCGTCTTGCGCACCGTGTGATTCTCCTAATATTAAAAATTGATTTTGCTCTGCATCACTTTTTAATTGCTCCCATTGGTTTTTA
>JANLVW010000188.1:0-5310 GCA_031364205.1 Ferruginibacter sp. | reverse complement strand
TGGTGCGGAAGTTTGCGAATAAAACCAACCGTATCGCTTAACAAAAAGGGAGTTTGTTCAAACACACATTTGCGTGTGGTAGTATCAAGTGTTGCAAATAATTTATTCTCTGCAAATACTTCACTCTTGCTTAACCCATTCATAATGGTACTTTTACCAACGTTGGTGTAACCTACCAAAGCAACTCTTATAAATTCGCCACGTTCCTGGCGCTGTGTTTCAGCTTGTCTGTCGTAATCGCCCAGCCTTTTTTTGAGCAGACTTATTTTATCTTTTACAATTCTCCTATCCGTTTCAATCTCTGTTTCACCGGGGCCACGGGTACCAACACCACCGCCCTGTCTTTCCAAATGCTTCCACATACCTTTAAGGCGGGGAAGAATGTATTGATACTGTGCCAACTCTACCTGTGTACGTGCCTGGGCAGTTTTGGCTCTGCTTGCAAAAATGTCAAGTATCAAATCACTTCTGTCAATCGTTCGGATATTTATTTCTTTCTCAATATTTTGTATTTGAGAACCCGTAAGTTCATCATCAAATATAAGCAGCGTAATATTTCCTTTACTTAGAATAAATTTTTTAATTTCTTCAAGTTTACCCTTCCCAACAAAAGATCTTGCATCAGGGTGTTTTAGCCTTTGTGTAAACCTTTTTATAGTTTTTACACCGGCAGTTTCTGCTAAAAATTCCAGCTCATCCAAATATTCAGTTACTTGACTTTCCGTCTGGTCAGGTTGTATTACACCTACTAAAATAGCATGCTCTTCCTGGTTGACTATGTTTTTTTTATCTATCAAATTTTTACTTTTTTTATAAGAATATTTAGTGCGCTAAACATTTCATCATTATTAATCTTTATTTCAGGCTATCCGCTGAAAGTCCGCACTCGTTCCTCGCTTGCGGGCTTTCCGCTTCTGTCCTGCCGCTCTTCAACAATATATCTTTCTTCAACTTTTATTACCCACAAGGTAAACATTTATAGAAAATGCCAACCTTAAAAAGCTGGCATTTTCTATTCCAAATCTTAAATATATTGTACTTTATAACGTGTTTACAGCAAACCTCTCCAATCTATTTCTTCTTACTCATTGCATTTACCCAAGTCTTCATTGTTTCGCAATCTCTGTATTCCGGCTCTATCATAATGTAATAAGAATTTAATCTATTATTAAACCATTTTTCTAACGCATCTTCTTTTTTCCTTTCCAACGCATGCGTAGAAATTTTACTGTAATCATCCTTCATATTTTCTCTGTGCGGTGCCGTTTGTGTTTTGAGATACACAATTCTTACTCCTTTTTTCCCTGATGGATCAGTATATTCGGCAGGTTGTGAAAAACCACCCGGTTTTAAATTTTTAAATAAAGGTATAATTTCTTTATCCATTTGATCGATGGTTAGAAAAGTTCCATTTTGCCCCTGCATCATTCCTGCGGTAAATTTGCTGTTTTCATCATCTGAATATCGGTTTACTGCTGCACCAAAATCAATTGTTCCAGCTATAAGTTTAGCACGAACGGTGTCTAGCTTTTCAAAGCCTTCTTTTAACTCAACTGCAGTAACCTGAGGTATTTTAATAATGTGGCGTACAACAGCATCATTTCCATTTCTGCTAACCAATTGTATTATGTGGTAACCAAATTTACTTTTAAATGGGTTGGAAATCTGTCCTTCTTTTAAGGTAAAAGCTTTTGCCATAAACGTTGGATCAATATCTTTTTGTTCCCTGTTTATTTCCATTTGTCCAAATCTTTCCTTTGCTCCAGGTTCATCTGAATATTGTGCTGCTGCTGCTTTAAAATCTTTTTTGCCACTTTCAATCGCTTTTTTATAGTCAGTCAATTGCTCTTTACAATATTCTTCTGCCTCTCTGCTTGCTTTTGGGAAAGCAATTAATTGTCCTATCTCAACTTCTGTCTCATAAAAGGGTAAACTGTCGGTTGGTATTTTCAAAAAATAATTTCTTACTTCATTCGGTGTAATTCTAATTCCATCTACAATTTTATTACGCATTGCAGTTGCTAATTTTTGGTCTTTAATAGGACCCCGCATATCTTCTTTAAGTTGATAAACTGTCTTGCCTGCAACTTTTTCAAGCTCATCTTTACTACCAAACTGATTTAAATAAGTTCTTATTCTGTTGTCAACATCTCCTTCTACTTCTTCATCTGTTACCGGCAAAGAATCTTTTTCTGCCTGCAATACCAGTGTTTTTGTGCCCATCAAATCCTGTAATACAAAACACTTTCCGTTAGCAGGTACTTCAGCACCCTGGCGTTGCATGTCCAGCAAACGGTCATCAACATCACTTTTTAAAACAATTTTATTTCCTACAATGCCTATTATTTTATCTGCATTTACTTTATTAGGTTGTGCAAAAGCTGCAACCAATAATAAAAATGAACAGCCTGTAAACAGAATTCGTTTTTTCATGTATTTTTTTTATAATCGTACAGATTTCAAAGATAAGGTTGTAGCTATAGATAAGGTTTATAGTGCATTCATTTAACAAAAAATTGCAGCAGGGTTAGTGCTGCAATTATGTAGGCTAATATTTAAAATTCTATTATAATTTTTACAAAGTTCTCTTCACTTCAACTTCTTCAAATGCTTCTACAATATCTCCAACTTTTATATCGTTATAATTTTTAATAACCAAACCACATTCCATACCACTGGTAACTTCTTTCGCATCATCCCTATAACGTTTAAGGCTGGATAGTTCGCCTGTAAATATTACAATATGTTCTCTAACCAAGCGTATGCGGCTGTTTCTGGCCATTTTACCATCTAATACCGTACAACCTGCTACCGTTGCTTTATCAAACTTGTAAGTTTCCCGTATTTCAACATTACCCAATATTTTCTCTTCTACTGTAGGTTCAAGCATACCTTCCATTGCGCTCTTAATCTCTTCGATTGCGTTGTAAATAATAGAGTACATTTTTATTTCAATCGATTCATTTTCAGCTAAACGTGCCGCCTGTATACTTGGACGAACGTTGAAACCAATAATGATTGCATCTGAACCTGCTGCTAAATTTACATCATTTTCTGTGATGGCACCTACAGCTTTGTGTATTACTTTAATTACAATTTCTTCTGTACTTAATTTTTGTAGTGAATCACTTAATGCCTCTACAGAACCATCCACATCACCTTTAAGAATAACGTTCAACTCTTTAAAGTTTCCGAGCGCTAATCGACGGCCGATTTCTTCTAATGTAATATGTTTTCTTGCACGCATTCCCTGTTCACGTAATATTTGTCCACGTTTGTAAGCATTTTCTCTTGCATCACTTTCGTTGGCAAATACTTTGAATGTTTCTCCCGCTTGCGGTGCACCGTTTAATCCTAAAATTAATACCGGGGTAGATGGTGGTGCTTTTTCTGAGCGTACATTTCGTTCATTATACATTGCTTTTACCTTACCGAAAAACTGGCCTGAAACGATCATATCTCCCTGTTTCAAAGTGCCGTTTTGTACAAGTATAGTAGCAACATATCCACGTCCTTTATCCAGAGATGCTTCAATTACTGTACCTGAAGCACCTTTATCTGCATTGGCTTTAAGCTCCAGAATATCTGTCTCCAATAGTATCTTTTCCAATAGCAAATCTATATTCTGCCCTTTTTTAGCACTTATCTCCTGGCTCTGAAACTTTCCACCCCAGCTTTCTACCAATATGTTCATTGCAGAAAGTTGTTGTTTTATTTTTTCGGGATCAGAACCATCTTTATCAACCTTATTAATGGCAAATATCATAGGCACATTTGCAGCCTGAGCATGTGATATAGCCTCTTTTGTTTGTGGCATTACTGCATCATCTGCAGCTACAACTATTACTGCAATATCGGTAACCTTTGCTCCACGGGCACGCATAGCCGTAAATGCTTCGTGGCCCGGCGTATCAAGGAATGTTATTGCTCTTCCGTTTGGAAGGGTTACTTCGTAGGCTCCAATATGTTGTGTAATACCGCCGGCCTCACCTGCAATTACATTTGTGTTTCTTATATAATCAAGTAAAGATGTTTTACCATGATCTACGTGACCCATAATAGTAACAATGGGTGCTCTGTCTTTTAACATAGCCGGATCGTCAACTTCTTTATCAACTTCAAGTTCCGCAGCATCATCAACTCCAATAAATTCTACTTCATAATCAAATTCACTTGCTACCAGTTCAATAACATCAGCTTCTAAACGCTGGTTAATAGATACCATTATACCAAGGTTCATACACTTGCTTATAATGTCTGCAAAACTTACATCCATCAAACCTGCCAGTTCACTTACAGAAATAAATTCTGTAACCTGTAGCTTGTTTCCTTCATCCGGCCTGTTGCTTTGTGCTTCATTAAACAGATCTCTTTTTTCTTTTCTGTATTTTGCTTTTGAACTTTTACCTCTACCACCTGAGCCTGCAAGTTTTGCCTGCGTTTGCTTCAGCTTTTCCTGTATTTCTTTGGCATCAATTATTTTATCTTCTCGGCGTACCGGCGTACCCGTATTTTGGCCAGGACGTTGAAACCTGTTACCACCGCCACCTTGAGGTGGACGAGCTCCTCCCGGACCTGCCGAACCTCCTGTTTGAGGACCTCTGTTAAAACCGCCACCACCTTGTTGTGGACCTCGGTTATCCATCGCAGGTCTTGGACCACGGTTGTCAGGTAAAACTCCCGTCCCCGGTTTTTTCTGAATTGGAATTCTTTTCCGTTTGCTTATATCTTCTCTCTTAGGTCTGGTATCATTGCTTACAGGTAAATTAATTTTACCAAGAATTTTCGGACCTGTAAGCCTTACAGTTTGTATATTTTCAATTATGGGAGTTGCGTCTTTTGCCTCAACTGTTTCTGTAATTTTTGGTATATTAATTACAACAGGTTCAATAACCGGATCAATAAGTTCAACATTTTTCCTTACTTCAAAGGTTTTTGGTATTACTTCAGGTACAGTATCTTCTTTTTTCTTTGGACTTTTTTTAGGACGGGTAGAAGGATCTATTGCATTTAAATCAATTTTAGCTAGCACTTTTGGTCCTTCTAATTCCGGAGCATCAATTTTAGTTAGCGAAGGCTTTTCTGCAACAGCAGGTTCGGGTGTAACTATCTTGGTTTCAGGAATTTTTTCTACGGGTGGTGCAATTGCTGAAATAAACTCTTTAACAGGCATTTCCACAGTTGTAATTTTTAAAACCGGTGCAGCTATATTTTCTGTTTTTTCTTCACCTGCTGTAGGTAAAACCTCTTTTGGTACTTCCTTTAGAGGTTCAACTTCCTTGGGGATTTCCTTTGGTTTTTCTTCTTTCT
>JANLVW010000179.1:0-1263 GCA_031364205.1 Ferruginibacter sp. | reverse complement strand
GATGAAAAAAAGTTTTAGGGAGCAAAGTATTGATAAAGTGGTGAAGGAAGTTTCTTATGCATCAGCAGGATGGTTGCTTATAACAAGCAAAGATAATTCAGTAGAAACATTATTAGAAACCGGTAAAAGATTGCAAAGGCTATGGTTAAAAGTAAGAGGGAGAAATATTGCCATTCACCCAATGACGCAGATAATTGAAGAAGCAAAAACAAATCAAATTTTAAATACCTCTATGGGGATTAACGATCCTGTGCAGTTTATTTTACGAACAGGGTATTTAAAAAATTACCCAAATCCTGTTTCATTAAGGCGTTCGGTAGAAACAATCGTAAAAACAATTTCTTAAAATAACTTTTTAAAAATATTGTATGCTTAAATATATTCTTCCATTTATTTTATTTGCACATGGACTGATTCATGTAATGGGTTTTTCAAAAGCTTTTGGTTATGGAAATATTACTCAATTAACCAAAGAAATTTCTAAACCATTAGGTATTGTTTGGCTTACAACGGGTATTTTATTTATTCTTTGTATTGCTCTCTTTCTGCTTAAAAAAGATAGTTGGTTTTATTTTGCGATTGCTGCTATTGTATTATCGCAAATTTTAATTATTACTAACTGGCATGATGCTAAGTTTGGTACGATTGCCAATATAATAATTTTGGTATTTTCTATTATCGGATATTTTCAAACATCGTTTAAAAATAATTATAAAAATGAAGTAAGAATTGGCTTGCAGGAAAGTAATAAAATACCGAATACAATCCTAACCGAAAAAGACATTGAACCCTTACCCAACGTTATAAAGAAATATATACGGTATACAGGTTGTATTGATAAGCCCACAGTAAATAATTTTAGGATAGACTTTGTAGGAAAAATTAGAAGCCATGAAAAAAAAATTTGGATGCGGCTTACTTCCGAGCAATTTAATTTTATAAAAACGCCCACACGGTTATTTTATTTAGATGCTACTATGAAAGGATTGCCTGTAGCAGGTTTTCATTGTTTTAAAAATGGAGTTGCCTATATGGATATAAGATTGCTATCTGTGTTTAAGGTAGAATATCAATCAGGAGTAGTAATGAATACTTCTGAAACTGTAACCTTCTTTAATGATATATGTGTAATGGCACCTGCTGCCCTTATTGATAAGCGTATTATATGGTTGCAAGATGATGGAAATAAAGTAAAAGCCTCTTTTACAAACAACGGAATTACAATTTCAGCATGGCTTTATTTCAATGAAAAAGCGGAGTTAA
>JANLVW010000174.1:0-14391 GCA_031364205.1 Ferruginibacter sp. | reverse complement strand
CTTGTGCAGAAGAACATAAACAAATTAAGAAAAAAATAATAAAAAGAGAAAAGGACAATTTCACTTGTAAAATTTTAATGTAAAATAAGTGTAATAAAAAATAATTAAATTTAAAAATAATTGACGTAACCAAAATGAATTTTAGAAGCGAAGTTGTCCTTTTCTCTTTTTATTATTTTTTTCTTAATTTGTTTATGTTCTTCTGCACAAGTTAAAGATTCATCTTTTAAAATAAAAATTGATACAATTTCCAAAGCTTTACAAAATACAAATCCTTACACTGCTGTTTTAGAAAGTAATATTTTTTTAAATTTTGAAGGAAAACCTCAGGCGCTTGCAGTAACCATAAGAAAGCAAGGTTCCGCTGAATATTTTTTTTACATCTTAGCAGTACTTTTTTTATTGTTAGGTTTACTACGAACCATATTTAGTCGCTTTTTTACAACTATGTTTCGGGTTTTTTTTAATACATCCTTAAGACAAAATCAACTGACAGACCAGTTGGAACAGGCCGCTTTGCCTTCCCTGCTTTTCAATACTTTTTTTGTACTTTCTGCGGGTCTGTATATTTATATTTTGTATGAACATTACAATATTCATAACGATTATATCAACTGGGTTTACTTAGGATTGTGTATGTTGATAGTGGCAATTTGTTATTTTATAAAATATGTTTCCTTATTGTTTACAGGCTGGTTAACAAATCATAAACCTGAGGCCAAAATTTATATTTTTTCAATTTTTTTAATGAATAAAATAAATGGAATGCTGTTGCTACCATTTACAATATTAATAGCATTTAGTACATATAAATTAGCCGATTATGCTTCCATTATTTCACTTTTTATACTTGTAATTTTAATTTTGAGTAGATTTTTTAGAACCTACGGATTGTTACAAAACAGATTAAAATTAAATGGAATGCACTTCCTAATTTATATAATATCATTTGAAATATTACCAATATTACTCATTTACAAAACAGCATTAATATTTTTCAGTATTAATTCGTAATTTTACAATCTCATATGTAAAATCCGTATGGTAAAAAACGTAGAAACGACTGCTGTTTCATCAAACAAAAAGGTTAAAAAAATATTGATTGCCCAAGCACAACCGGAAGGAGCTAAATCTCCCTATTCCGATGTTGCTAAAAAGTATGATATAACAGTAGATTATTTTCCTTTTATAATCATACATGGTATACCTGCAAAAGATTTTCGCAAACAAAAAATTGATATTGCTGCTTACTCCGCTGTTATTTTTACAAGCCGAAATACAATTGATCATTTCTTTAGAATTTGTGAGGAAATGAAAGTGACTGTTTCTCAAGATACAAAGTATTTTTGCATAACAGAAGCAGTAGCATTATACCTTCAAAAATTTATTTTATACCGTAAACGTAAAGTTTTTTATGGTGCAGATGGTACCAATAAAAGTCTTTTTGATGTTATCAACAAACATAAAGAGCACGAAAAATTCCTGTATCCGTGTTCTGAATCTTTTGACAGCGACATTAACAACTGGCTTAAAAGTCACAGCTGCGAATTTGCAAAGCCTGTGCTTTATCAGGTTGTAAGCAATGATATTAAACAGGTAATTGCTAAAAATTATGATATAATCTGTTTTTTTACACCCGGTGGTGTGAAAAGCTTTGTTGAGAATTTCCCGGGCTATCAACAAAATGGGACCAGGTTTGGAGCATTTGGTTTAAACACCCATAAAGCTGTAGAAGACGCAGGACTCATTCTGCAGGTGAAAGCACCAATGCCACAAACTCCTGGGATGGTCAGTGCACTAGATAAATATTTACAATCTACTTTTTCCAAAAAAAAATAATCTCATCTCCATAATTTTACAAAGCGGCTTAATATTAGCCGCTTTTTTGTTTTAAAGTTTACTATCATGAAAAATGAACTTCCCCACGAGACCAGTCCTTATCTTTTGCAGCATGCGCATAATCCTGTTCATTGGCAACCTTGGGGTAAAGCAGCTTTGCAACTTGCCAAAGAATTGGATAAACCTATTTTAGTTAGTATCGGTTATTCTGCCTGCCATTGGTGCCATGTAATGGAAAGGGAAAGTTTTGAAAATGAAGCTACTGCTGCCATAATGAACGAACATTTTATCAATATTAAAATTGACAGGGAAGAGCGGCCCGATATTGATCACATTTATATGGATGCCGTTCAGGCTATGACGGGAAGTGGAGGTTGGCCCTTGAATGTATTTCTTACACCTGAAGGCAAACCTTTTTATGGCGGTACTTATTTTCCTTCCGTAAAGGCTTTTAATCGACCATCATGGACCGACATACTTTTAAGTTTATCCGGTGCATGGAAAAATCGGAGGAATGAAATGGAAAAACAGGCAGAAAAACTTATTGATCATTTAAAAAATTCAAATAATCTGGGCTTAATAAAAAATTCAGTAATTAGTGAAGAGCAGGCAAAAGGTATGACAAAAGAAGACTGTATAACTATCAAAAATAATTTGCTTGCAACCGCAGATATTGTAGAAGGCGGTTTTGGTAAAGCTCCAAAGTTCCCACAAACATTTTCTATCAATTGTCTCTTACAGTGTGCTTATTTCTTAAAAGATGAAAAAGCGCTTGCACATGCTGAACTTTCTTTAATCAAAATGTTGAATGGCGGTATTTATGACCAACTTGGAGGCGGCCTCTGCCGCTACAGTACAGATGATGAATGGCTGGCACCACATTTTGAGAAAATGCTTTATGATAATGCACTTTTTATAACAGCCCTTAGCAATGCGTATCTGCTTACAAAAAACGTTATTTATAAAAAAGCAGTAGAAAATGTTTGTGATTTTATTTTTAATGAAATGAAAAACAAAGAAGGGGGTTACTATGCGGCCATAGATGCAGACAGCGAGGGGGTTGAAGGGAAATTTTATATGTGGAATAAAAACGAAATTGAAAATATTTTAAAAAGTGATGCTGCTTTTTTTAATGTTTATTTCGATATTTCAGAAGAAGGAAACTGGGAGCATAAAAACATCTTACGTATTTTAAAACCACTATCATTAGTTGCAAAAGAATTTAAAATCGATTTGAGCGAAGCAGAAGAAATAATCAGCAAATCGAAAAATAAATTGCTGGATGAAAGAAATAAAAGAATTCGACCAAATACGGATGATAAGATTTTATTTGGTTGGAATGCTTTGCTCATAATTTCATTTTGCAAAGCTTATGCTGTTTTGCAGGATGAGAAATATAAGGTTGCAGCCATTGATTTATATAATTTTATCGATGAAAAATATCAGGATAAAGAGGGGAATTATAATCATACATATAAAGACGGAATTGCAAAATATCCTGCATTTCTAGACGATTATACTTATTTCGTTGATGCATGTATTCATTTACAGGAAATAACTGCCGATGAAAAATATTTATATAAAGCACAAAACTTAACCAGTTATATTTTTCAAAATTTTGAGGATCAACAAAGCCCTTTTTTCTTTTTTACAACAAAACACCAGGATGACGTTGTTGTAAGAAAAATAGAAATTTATGATGGTGCAACAGCTTCTGCAAATTCAATAACAGCGCAGAATTTAATCTACCTTTCTCTTGTATTTAATAACAGAGAATGGCATCAAAAGGCACTTGCAATGATAGATTCACTTAAAGCTGTCATAGTAAAACATCCAGGATCTTTCGGAATATGGGCCTCTATTGCTTTAAATATTAGAGCAGGGTTTAATGAAATTACAATCAGGGGAAGTAGTAAGATGCCCGCTGTTAATAATTTGCTGCTTGAATATTTACCAAATAAAATATTACAACCAAGTTTTAACAATTCTAATATGATTTTATCGCAAGACAAACCGTTTTTAAAAGAATTATCTATATATTTATGTCAAAATTTTGCTTGTGGCATTCCATTGAAAAACATTAATGAATTAATGGGTGAAATTCAGGTGCAAATTTTTTAACATTTATTAATCACAATATTTGTATTAAAATATCGTTTATTAAAAAATGATGGCATTGGAATTGTTAGAAAATTAACACCCACAGTATCATCTACTGAATTTATAAAATGGATTTATTAATACTTTTGCCAGCACCCTCAAAGTCAAAAAAATGAATAATCGGTTATTGTGTTTTATTGCTATTGTTTTTGTAGTACTCTCTACAAGCAGCTGTAAACTAATTAGCGGAAAAGGTAAATCAGGCACTATGCCAAATGATGGCCAATTACACGGTGTAGCACCGGGCAAAGCTTACAATTTAACAAAGCCAACAGGAATGGTTTATGTCCCGGCAGGTACATTTCACATGGGTCCAAGTGATGAGGATGTAAACTATGCATACACAGCAAGAAACAAACAGGTTTCTATAAGTGGTTTCTGGATGGATGCTACTGAAATTACAAACAATGAATACCGTGAATTTACAAACTGGGTTAGAGATTCTATTGCTGCAAAGTTAATGGGCTTTGTTAAACAGGGTTCTGACGGTGTTGAATATGTTGACTGGAAAAAAGCGAGTGCAATAAAATACGGTGATAAAGCAACTTTTGAAAAAATAGATGCTATAATTGTATCTGCTGATAATAGGATCTTTGGAAAAAAAGAACTAGATGCAAAAAAGATTGTTTACCATTCAGAAATTTTTGATTATAAGGCATCTGCTTATAATAGAGATACAAACGTTCAGCGCAAAGAATTTATAATGAAACAGGATATTCCTGTTTTCCCTGATACGCTTTGTTGGATAAGAGATTTTGCTTACGCCTACAATGAGCCAATGGCAAAACAATATTATAGTCATCCGGCTTACGGTAATTATCCTGTTGTTGGTATTAACTGGAAACAAGCTAATGCGTTTTCAGAATGGAGAACACATAAACTTGCTTCTTTTAATGAAAGTAAGAAAAGGTCAGGTCAATCCGAATTTCGTTTACCGACAGAAGCTCAATGGGAATATGCTGCAAGGGGCGGACGTTCTCAAATGCCTTATCCGTGGGGAGGCCCTTACTTAAGAAACAAAAAAGGTTGCTTACTTGCAAACTTTAAACCTGGTCGTGGTAATTATCCGGAAGATGGTGGATTGTACACTGTAAGAGCAGATGCATATTGGCCTAACGATTTTGGTTTGTACAATATGGCTGGAAATGTAGCTGAATGGACTTCCTCATTGTATTATGAAGGTTCTTATAACTTTCAACATGATATGAACCCTGATGTTAGATGGAATGCAAAAACTTCTGATCCACCACGGATGAAGCGTAAAGTAATACGTGGTGGAAGCTGGAAAGATGTTGCATATTTTCTACAAACAGGTACACGTGCTTATGAATACCAGGATACTTCTAAATCCTATATTGGTTTTCGTTGTGTAATTGATCTTCCTCCTACCATAAAAAAAAGGTAATAATAGAAAATTTTTAAAAAGAATTTATTGTAAATATTGATAACTACTTAATTTAGGGTTACTAATACTTATGTACATAATATTAATCTAAACTAAACCTCCAAATCAAATTCAAAAAACCATGTCAGTAAAAATTCCTTCAAACATTAGTAAATGGATGGACGTTGGTGTATCTATAGGAGCCGCCGCAGTAATCTTTGGTGCATTACAAAAAATATTACATACACCGATAGCTGACGCATGGTTGCAAATTGGTTTATATACCGAATGTGCTATATTCCTAGTTTATGGTATATTGTACATTATGTTTCCTGCTGTAAAGGAAGAGTACGAAGGAAAAGTTAAAATGGCCGTTGCTACAGGAAATCCAGCGTTAAACAGTATGGATAAAATGTTACAGGACGCTGATATTACCCCAACTAACCTTAAAAAATTAGGTGAAGGTTTCCAAAAACTCGGTACAACGGTTAATGGTATTTCTGATGTGAGTGATGTCGTAAAATCAACGGCTGACTTTAGTAAAAAAACTCAGGAAGCTACAACAGCAATCGGTTCTATGTCTGCAGCTTTTAACAGCAGCGCAGCAACGATGGCCTCATTTGGAAGTGCTTCAGAAAGTGCTCGTGGTTTTCACGATCAGATACAAGTACTTACAAAAAATCTGGGCTCATTAAATACTATCTATGAACTGGAATTAAAGGAAAGTAATAATCACTTAAAAGCATTAAACGGTTTTTATGGTAAAATGGCAGAAGCAAGTTCTGCAATGATGGGTAGCGTTGAGGATGCAAATAAAGCGAAAGAACAAATTGCAGCATTGGCAAATAACCTTGGTAAATTAAATGCTGTTTATGGAAATATGCTTGGAGCTATGCAGGGTAGATAATTAAATTATCTTCATAAATTTTACCGAAACAACTTTCAATAAAATTATTAATACTATAAGTTATGGCCTTACCGAAAGAGCCCAGGCAAAAGATGATCAACATAATGTATTTAGTGCTCACCGCACTTCTTGCATTAAATGTTTCATCAGAAATATTAAACGCATTTAAAGTAGTAGATAAAAGTTTAACAACTTCTAATACCAATCTTTCTTCTGCTAACGAAACATTATATAAGTCGTTACAAGCAAAAGTTGCTGATCCTATCACTGCTGAAAAAGCAAAAATTTGGAATGCTAAAGCTGAACAGGCAAAAAAAATATCTGGTGATTTGTACTCTTTTATTGATGGCATCAAAACGCAGCTAAAGGCAGAAGCCGGTTCTAAAATGGTAACTGTTGATGGACAACAGGTAGAACAATTTAAAGAAGATGATTTAGAAGCGGCAACCCGTTTGTTTGGAAATGGGCCTGGCGGCAAAAATCTTGGTCCTCAATTGGAACAAAAATTAAAAGATTATAAAGTTGCCATGCTTGCAATAGATCCTGAAATCAAATCACAGTTTGCTTCAACATTATCTGTGGACGGTGCTGCAGCCAAAGGACAGGATGGAAAAGTAAAATCATTTACTGATGCTTACTTCCATATGACTCCAACTGTTGCTGGAATTACATTATTAAGCAAATTTCAAAACAATGTAAAAAACTCAGAAAATCAGGTAGTTACTTTTTGCCATGCTAAGGTTGGCGAAGTAAAAGTAAAATTTGATAAAACGGGTGTATTAATCGGACAAAGCGCTAATTATGTTATGCCAGGTCAGGAAATTGAGGTAACTGCCGGTATAGGAGCATACAGTTCAGCAGCAGCGCCACAAATTTCTATAAATGGTTCTGGTGTTTCGGTAGTTGATGGTCAAGGCAAATATAAATTTCCTGCTTCCGGCGCCGGAGCTCATAAGGTTCCTGTAACTATACGTTACAAAGACCAAGATGGAAATGAAAAAACAGAAACAAAGAATGTAGAGTATACAGTTGGTACGCCGGGTGGAGCAGCAGTAATGTTAGATAAAATGAATGTATTTTATATCGGTGTCGATAACCCGGTTACTATAGGTTCACCCACAGGTTGGGACAAAACTAATGTTTCCATGAGCGGTGGTTCAATTGGTGGTTCTGGTTCAAATAGAACTGTAAGGGTAAGTGCAATAGGTCCTGCATCAATTACTGTAACAGCTGATGGTAAATCAAGTCAGTTTGCATTCAGAGTTAAAAAAATACCTGACCCTGTATTTAAAGTAGGTTCAGGCCGGCCAAGAGTACCTGCTGTGGAATTTAAAAACCAGCAGTTCGCAAGAGCTGAATTAGAAAATTTTGATTTTGACTTAAAGTATAGTGTTGTGAGTGCCACTGTATATTTTTCAGGTGCAGGTTTTCCAAATGTGCAAACAACAACTTTGAATGGCGGTGGTTTAGGAGGGTTGAGCGCATTTCTTTCAAGATGTGGCCCGGGAAGTGTAGTTACATTTGATAATGTAAAAGTGTCGGGTCCTGATGGAACAAGAGGTGTAGAAGGAAGATCAATATCATTATATTAAAATCGATGGATATGAATAAACAATTTTTTAAGTATCTTTTTCTTCTTTTTATTGTAGGAGGTATTTCAAATGCTTCTTTTGCTCAAAAGAAAAAATCTACAAAAGTCAAAACTCCTGTTAAGCGTTCTTCTACCAGAAGAACTACAAAAAATAAAACTACTGCAAATATCCAAGGTGCCAGAGCATCTAAAGATAGCGCTGTAGTGGTTGCAGAAGTCCCCAAAAATGATAGTTTACCTATTAAGAAAGTTGCAAAGTCATTGCGAAGAGATGGTGCTGTAGATGATGATGTTATAAAAGAAAGAATTCCTTTAGCATATGAAAACTTAAGAGCTGATGATGCAGTCTATCGTCACAAAATATGGCGTGAAATTGATACTAGAGAAAAAATAAATTTGCCTTTTAGGTACTCTGCAGACGAGGATAACGGTAACCAGCTCTTTATTTCCATTTTGCTTCAGGCAATTCAAGATAGTGCAGTAACTGTTTTTAACAGTATTGATGACAGGTTTACTACCCCTATGACAAAAGCTGAGGTAGCGAAAGTTATTGGAGGTGATGAAGTGGAAGTGCCAAATTATGATTCTTTAGGTGTTCTTACAGGATCTAAAAAAATGAGAAACGAGATTAATCTCGATTCTATTTATAAATTTCGTATAAAAGAAGAAGTAATTTTTGATAAAGAAAGTTCTAGGCTCTTTTTTAGAATCTTAGGAATTGCGCCTGTAAAAAACATTGTTACAACAATGGGTGTAAATCTGGGAGAAACTGAATTATTTTGGGTATACTACCCAGATATGAGAGCGACATTTTCGAAATATGAAGTATATAATGGAAAAAACTTTGGTGCTCGCATGAGCTGGGAAGAGCTTTTTGAAAGTCGTATGTTTCATGGTCGGGTCATAAAAAGCACCATTGATAATCCATACGATCAATACATAAAAAATTATAAAGGTCTTAGTGAAAATGGTATTCTTCAATTGATGGAAGGTGAAAATATTACAGAGAAGATATTTAATTATGAGCAAGACTTGTGGAGTTATTAAAAGACACAATATACTAGACATATGAAATAACATAAGAGCCCTCCGATTATTCGGAGGGCTCTTATGTTTTGATGGATGAACAAAATCCTTCCCTTTTTTGAAAGGATTGTAATTTAATTTGATCTGAATTTTTTCCTAAAACTTTTTACCGCCTTTGTATTTCGTTTTTGTTCCTCTATCTCTTAACTCTTCCTGGGTTTTACCCGTAGCATCATTTGGACAACCATACTTTTCTTTTTTCCTGAATATTGCACAACTACATAAAAAAGAAATTGCAATAAAATAAAGTATAATTTTTTTCATGTTGTAAATATAATCAAATGTTTTATAGACTTATTCTTCTCAAAATACAGATCACAGACATAATGTTTTTGGTTCTTTTCTTTTTATCACAAGGTTTTGTTTTGTCCTGGAGGTGTAAACTCTGTCTCAAACCAACTGCTATACATCACATAATTATCAGCGATTCTATTTATCTCCCCACTAATCATTGCCTCACTTACCATTTTTATTTTTTTAGCAGGAACCCCTGCAAATATGCAGCCTTTTTCAATAATTGTATTTTCTAATACCACCGCACCAGCGGCAATAATGCTGTTGCTGCCAACCCTCACATTATCCATAACTATAGCTCCCATTCCTACCAACACATTATCTTCCAATGTGCAACCGTGCACAATTGCATTGTGCCCAATACTTACATTATTACCAATAAATGTTTTTGTTTTTTTGTAGGTACAATGTATAATTGCACCATCCTGAACATTAACTTTATTACCCATTTCAATACTGTTTACATCGCCCCGTAATACTGCATTAAACCATATACTACAGTCATTCCCCATCTTAACATCACCAACTATTGTTGCATTTGGAGCTATAAAACAATTTTCGCCCATTTGAGGAGCCTTGCCATTAACCGGAAGAATTACTGCCATAATGATTATTTAGTTAAGTAAAAATAATAACAAAAACTTGCAGGTGCGGTAATAAACATTAAATAAAATAGGTAAATTTTTTTAGGAAACATTCTCCCTATTTATAAATGTACTTTTATCCAGGATTATTTTTAATAAATATTTATGAAATGTGAAAAAAAACTTTCTGTGCACCCTTACGGAATGAATGATGCTATATTTAATTACAACTTTATTAAAGGTTGAAGTATGGAAATGAAAAAAGGAAGGATAGAAATATTTAGCGATGGGGTTTTTGCAATTACAATCACTATTATGGTGCTCGAGTTAAAAGTTCCGCATGAAGCAGATTTATCTGTTTTAAAAGCTATTTCTCCAATATTTTTAAGCTATGTAATAAGCTTTATTAATGTTGGAATTTTTTGGAACCATCATCACCACCTCTTTCAGGTAGTTGAGTTTATAGACGGAAAAGTATTGTGGGCTAACTTGCATTTTTTGTTTTGGATTACCTTATTGCCTTTTTCTTCCGGCTGGATGGGAGAGAATAACTTTTTGATATGGACCGTAATTTTATACGGTATTATTTTATTGATGGTAACCATTGCATATGCCATATTAATAAAAAGCCTTTTGGTATTACATAAAGAAACCTCTCCACTTACATTAGCTGTTGGAAAAGACAAGAAAATAAGACGAACAATTTTATTGTATATAGCTGGTATTGGGTTAGCTTTTGTAAGTGAATATATTGCCTCGGCTTTATATTTACTCGTAGCTGCGCTGTGGCTTATTCCTGATAAGAAAATAGAAGATAAATTAGAAACTGAACATCCCTCCAAAAAAGAACCTGAGTAAAAAAAGCAACATTTAAAAAATATCTTTTCTAATTAAAAGTAAATATTTTCAGTTTAAAAAAAATGGCAATCATGTTGCTAACTTTGCAATATGACCAATCGTCAATTATTTTTAAATCACGTAGGTCAAACTTCTGATGCGCCGCTTTGTTTAAATATTGTGAAAGCAGAAGGATCAAAAATGTGGGATGCAGCCGGCAAAGAATACATTGATCTTATTGCAGGAATTAGTGTTTGTAATATTGGACATCGTCATCCGAAAGTAATAAAAGCAATAAAAGAACAGGCCGATAAATACTTACACATCATGGTGTATGGTGAATTGGTAGAAAACCCACAAGTAGAATATGCAATGCTGCTTACACAGCATTTACCTTCAAAACTAAACAGTGTTTTTTATACAGCCAGTGGAAGTGAAGCAACAGAAGGGGCCATGAAACTCGCAAAACGATTTACAAATCGATCTCAGATAATTTCATTTAAAAACTCGTATCATGGCAGTACCCAAGGCGCATTAAGTGTAATGGGAAGCGAATATTGGCAACAGGCATTCAGGCCTTTACTGCCAGATGTTTTACAACTTAGGTACAACAATTTTGATGATTTAAAAAATATTACAGAACGTACAGCATGTGTAATAGCCGAAACAATACAAGCGGAAGCAGGGATTTTAAAACCTGAGCATGGTTGGTTGCACTCACTTAGGCAACGTTGTTTTTGCACAGGAACTTTATTGGTGTTGGATGAAATACAATGTGGCTTTGGGCGAAATGGAACACTGTGGGCTTTTGAACAATTTAATGTTGTACCTGATATTTTGTTGCTTGGTAAAGCAATTGGTGGTGGTATGCCTTTAGGGGCATTTGTAGCAGATAAAAAAATAATGGATTCTTTTACACACAACCCAGTACTTGGTCATATAAACACTTTTGGGGGACATCCAATAAGTTGTGCTGCCGGTCTTGCAGCTTTTAAAGTATTAACCGAAGAAAAATTATTTACAAAAGCCTTTGAAAAAGAAAAATTATTTCGCACTTTACTTCAACATCCTGCTATAAAAAATATAAGCAGTGCAGGGTTAATGATGGCAGTTGAATTTGACAGCTTTGAAATAAATAAAAAAATAATTGATAAGCTTATTGAAAATGGGGTTTTTACAGACTGGTTTTTATTTTGTGCCCATGCATTTAGAATTTGTCCGCCATTAAATATTTCTCATGAAGAAATTCATTTTGCCTGTTCACAAATAATTAAAGTGTTGAACAATTTATAGCAACGTTTTTATTTAAGCAAACAGTTTAGGGATTTTAGAAGATCAAGTGCAATCAATACAAACTTTTAATAATAAACTGAGTTTGTTTGTCATCCTATTTATATTAGCTAAATTTAGTAACCTCACTTACTATAGTTAAGTCTTCAACTATTTTAAAATTAAACTCAACAACTGCAGCCACTAAAATTAAATAACCTTTAAACAAAATATTATGCAAAAATCTTTTCGTGCATTTGTGTATGCAATAAATGGACTTCGTTATGCTGTTGTTAATGAGAGAAACTTTAGAATAGAAATCTTGTGTGCAATTTTTACAATAGCAATGGCTTTTATTTTTAAAATTACAATGTTTGCATGGCTTATAATCGTTATTAATATTTGCATTGTTTTAGCTGCAGAACTTTTTAATACGGCTATTGAAAAACTTGCAGATATTAGTTTTAAAGAAATTAACCCGATTATTGAAATTATTAAAGATGTGGCTGCTGCTGCAGTTTTAATATCAGTATTAAGCGCTCTTATTTGTGGGGTTATCATATTTATTCCTTACATATTTAAATTAATAAATTTATAAAATGTACTTACATGTACTTTAGTAGTTGCTAAATTTTGTTGAAAGGAGGAAAGTAATTTTTGGTAAATATTATGTTAGAAAATTTTTTTAAGCACTTCATTTAAAATTTTTAAAAGCACTTCTACTAAAATTTACTAAGGTTTAAATTAATTTTTATTTTTAGAAGTTCTTCGATTATTACTAAATCTCAAGCAGCATTTAGATGAAAGCATACGAGTTCGAAAATAAGGCAATGCCAAACTTTTTAAATGCGACAATAAAAACTCCCGTCTTAAGTTATAGAGTTTTAATAAACGATTATAACTGTGCTTGGATTTATCTTTTTAAACTTACCAATTTTTCTGTTACTTTCCTGCTCAAAATCAAAAGTTGATTTGCAGTCCAAAATACCTGCTGCCGGTGTGCCTTTTACAAAATACACAATTGCTGAAGGACAGCATTTTTGTAATGACAATGCTTACAATACCACATCTTACAGCGAACTTAAGTTTCTCGCAAAGTTTGACAGTAGTGCTATTTACTCAACTATGGACCCAAGCAGACAGAATGATATAAATAAACTTTACGGCTTTTCGGACAACAATACAACACAATACCAGTTTAGTGCCTGATTTGGATGGCGATGGAGCAATAACGCATTGAGACTTTTCGGATATATTTATAACAATGGTTTAAACGACTTTAAAGATCTCGGTACGGTTGATATTGGTAAAGAAAATGTATGCGCCATATAAGTTACCTCAACATCTTATCATTTTTTATTAAATGGTAAAATGGATTCACTACCGAGAACCAGCACAACTATTAAAGCAGAAGGATATAAATTATACCCTTACTTTGGTGGATATGAGTGTGCACCGCAAACAATAAATATTTTTATTAAAGAACTTTAAAATTGATTTAAAAAATTGAAAGAGCAGAAAGAGAAAAAGTTGAAAACAGAATATATTTCTTAAGGGCTGTCGGATGGGCAGTAGTAGCTGCCGCAATAATAAATTGCTAAACTATATAAAACTTTGTTGCGTCACTACTACCAACAGCCGGAACAAAAGTTCATTTATTGCTTGTTGCTAAGAGCCCCAAATATTTGTTGTATTTAAATTTTACAGTACCTTCCAAAAAAGTTGACTTTTTTTTAAAATGGCGTCAACTGGAAGCTATTGAATTGTTAATATTTAAAATGTAAATTCAATTAAAAAGGGATGCCACTTTTAAAGTCGCATCCCTTTTTAATTATTCAAATTATTTGTTTTAGAAATCGAGGCCTAAAGAAATATAGGTTTGAGGTTTGCCTTTAAAAAGACCATTCATTTGCCATGCTGCATCAAACTTTACAAAATAGCCAAGCAAAGTGCTGCGGGCACCAAAACCGTAACCTCCGGCAAAAGGCCCAATACCACCGGCTTTTACTCTTACGGTAACAGCACCTGGGTCATTTGGAAAATTGGGATTAGCTGCAGAGTTGTAAGGAATATTAGGTCTTTTAATACCTTTAAAACCACCATTCCATGCAGTTCCTAAATCTATAAATTGTATTAGCTGAAAATTGCGGACAAATGCATTGTTTATTGTTTTATCAAAAAGTGTCGTAAATACGGGCAACCTAAATTCACTGTTTAATACAACTGAATTGTTACCACTTGCAATGTTTTGTAAAAACCCACGCATATTTACTGCAAGGCTTTGAAACGCATATTCCTGATCAGGTGCAGGTGTATTTCCTGTTATAAAATACTTATAGCTGCCATCTTTTTTTGTGTTGTTGCCAAACATTAACCAACCATCTACTCCACCCAAATAATAAATTAATTTTTGGTTACCAAAACTAAAATCTCCCGCAGC
>JANLVW010000087.1:0-1330 GCA_031364205.1 Ferruginibacter sp. | reverse complement strand
CCAGAGAGGCAGACGCCTGCTCCTCTTCTTTTGTATTCTCCATTAAATAATTTTCTGTAAATGCTACATTCTTTTTCCATAATGTATAGACCAATACCAATAGTTTTTTTTGAACTGCTACATAACTTTTCATTTTTATTTTGTGATTTTCAAATGTTCGATTGTATAGATCTAACAAGGGTTTACATTTATTTGATACTGCTGTAAATGCCGGAAAAAATAAAGCTCTCCTAATATGTCCATTTCCTTTTTTAGAAATTTTAGTTTTACCTCTATGTCTTCCTGATTGATTTTCTACAATATCATAACCGGAAAAACTAACTAATTGGCGGGTGTTGGTAAACAATAAAAAGCCATTAGTTTCTGCCAACAAAATTGCAAGGGTCATAATACCTACTCCTTTAATGGTTAACACATTTTCAACTTGCTTTTTTATTTCGTTATTTGATTTTAAAAGTGCCAAAATCTTTTTTTCTATTTCAACCACTTGCTTTTCTAAAAATTTTATAGTTTCATTTAACTGCTTGATGACATCTTTATTTTTAAAGGCTCCTCTATTAGCGGATTCCAGCTGATTTTTAATACCTGTCTTTATTTCCTGTAGAGATTCCTGTTGTCTTGTTAAGCCTCTCAACTGGTAATAAAATTTACCCAAGGGTTGCCATAATCTAAAAGACCTTTCTGCAAACATCTGCGCTAATCCTTTTGCATCAATTTTATCATTCTTTGATTTCAGACCGCTTGCCTGTAAAAATTTCTTTGCATAATTGGGCAATATTACAGATACTGCATAGCTTTTATCATGCAAATAATAGGCACATTCTTCATGATAAATTCCTGTAGCCTCCATCCCAATTACTAGTGGGAGTTCCTTCAACTTTCTATTTTTTTCTATCCATGTAACTAATATTTCAAAACCTTTGGTATTGTTATTAATCACTTTTGAGGAAATAACTTTTACTTTTTGTTGTGAATCAATAACTGAAAAACAAGCATGAATATCTGCAGAAGATACGTCTAAGCCAACCGAATACTTTAGCATAATTTTACTTTTAAGGTGAATAAAATAATACAAGAATGGAATATCATAAACCGCTTTATCTCACGTTTTATACAGCATCATTTATCTAGTAAAGTGCCTAAGTACTATTGAAGCTCGTTATGATAAAGTATGACAGACTTGCCTTTGACTGTAAATTGCAAAAAGCATGTTTAGACCAGCGGCTCAGGTTTCTGCCATACTTCCATAAATTGTATACACATAAATTTAAAGCAACATTTTTTGATTGGAAAATCCAGTTTTACGAAGATATGAGACCAAGCCTTGGCG
>JANLVW010000069.1:0-4302 GCA_031364205.1 Ferruginibacter sp. | reverse complement strand
TGAAGAAGTACAAAACTTAAAATTTATTGTAAAGTAAATTACCATGATTTTTTAAAAGCCTCTTCTCCTGAAAAAGAAGGGGCTTTTTTATTGTATTTTTGCGGCATGTATAAGTTGAAGAAATCGCTTGGGCAACACTTTTTAAAGGATGACCTTGTAATAAAGAAAATTGTTGATGCTTTGAGGGAAAATTCATTCATAAATTTATTAGAAGTAGGGCCCGGTGGTGGCGCTCTTACAAAAGAATTAATAAAAATTGAAAACATAAATTTTAAGGCTGTTGAACTTGATGATGAAAAAGTGCCTCTACTAAAACAAAAATATCCCGTCCTAAACGATAAAATTATTCATCAGGATTTTTTGCAGATTGAAAAACCATTCGAAGGAAAATTTACCATCATCGGTAATTTCCCATACAATATATCGACAGAAATTTTGTTTAAAATACTTGATTGGAAAGATCAAGTTCCTGTTGTAATAGGCATGTTTCAAAAAGAAGTTGCCCAAAGAATTGCTTCCAAACCCGGCAATAAAATATACGGAGTTACAAGTGCACTTATACAGCCTTTTTACGATATTGAATACTTGTTTGATGTACTGCCTGAAAGTTTTAATCCTCCGCCCAAAGTAATGAGTGGTGTAATAAGGCTTATAAGAAAATTAGAACCATTGGTTGTAAAATCGGAAAGATCTTACAAGGTACTGGTTAAAACAGCTTTTCAGCAACGGCGCAAAACATTGCGCAATGCTGTAAAATCATTGTTTACGCAGGATGAATTACAGGATGAATTATTTAACAAACGTGCAGAAGTTTTAAGTATAGAAGATTTTGCAGCACTTACTTTTAGAATGATTTAAAATTACATTTAGAAAAAAGATTATTGAAATGAACCAACCGATAGAAACGAAAGTAAGACTTGTAACTGCCGCAGCATTGTTTGATGGACATGATGCAGCAATTAATATTATGCGCAGAATTTTGCAAAGCAAAGGCGCAGAAATTATACACCTTGGTCACAACAGAAGCGTAGCAGATATAGTTGAATGTGCTATTGAAGAAGATGTACAGGGTATTGCAATAACCAGTTACCAGGGTGGCCATGTGGAGTTTTTTAAATACATGAAAGATCTGTTGGTAGAAAATGGATGCGGTCATATAAAAATATTTGGCGGCGGCGGTGGTACTATTTTACCATCCGAAATTGAAGAATTACATAACTACGGAATTACAAGAATTTACAGCCCCGATGATGGACGCAGAATGGGTTTGGAAGGAATGATACAGGATGTGATTGATAAAAGCAAGGCTGTTCTTCAAGAGGATATTCCAAAACAAAAACAAAACGGTAATGGTGGTAAATATGCCCTGGATGAATGGAAAGATATTATAAGCATAGCAAGAAAAATTACTGCCGCTGAAAATGGAGAATCGCTATCCTTTGAAAATATAAAAGGATCTCAAAGTATTAGTGACCAGAATCCCCTTCCGGGGGGCAGGGGTGATGTTGCTTCTCCCGTCCTCGGCATCACCGGTACAGGCGGTGCAGGAAAATCTTCTGTTACTGATGAAATAGTCCGCCGGTTTCTAAACAACTATACAGACAAAACCATTGCGGTAATTTCTGTTGATCCCAGCAAAAAGAAAACCGGTGGCGCTTTGCTTGGAGATAGAATAAGAATGAATTCTATTTCATCGCCCCGTGCATACATGCGCAGTCTTGCTACAAGGGAGAGTGATAAAGCGTTAAGCCAATACGTAGCCGAGGCTTTGGAAATTTGTAAAGAGGCAGGCTTCGATTTAATAATTTTAGAAAGTGCAGGTGTTGGTCAGAGTGATGCTTCTATACTCGAACATTGTGATGTAAGCCTGTATGTGATGACGCCGGAGTATGGCGCACCATCGCAGCTGGAAAAAATTAATATGCTGGATTATGCAAATATTATTTGCCTTAATAAATTTGACAAAGCCGGTGCTCTGGATGCATTGCACGATGTACGCAAACAATACAAACGCAATTACGGACTATGGGATGCAAAAGATGAAGAACTCCCTGTAGTAGGTACCATTGCTGCACAATTTAACGATGCAGGTGTAAATAATTTATTTGATAAACTGATAAAAGTTATAGCTGCTAAAACTGGTAATGATTTTGGTTCTCATGAAGCTTTTGCAAAAAGTGGCGGTATGGACGGTTCAATTATTCCACCAAAAAGAGTTCGGTATCTGGCAGAAATTTCTGAAACCATTGCTGAGTATGATTTGTGGGTGAAAGAGCAAAGTGCACTGGCCACACAATTGTACCAGATAGAAGGCGTACTAAAATCCGTTACAACTGCCAATACCATTGAAGAGTTAGCTAAAATAAAAAATAATATTGAAGAAAACCTAACGCCATCCAATAAAAAATTACTTGATAATTGGAGTACAGTTTTGGAGAGTTACAAGCAGGATTTTTACGAATTTAAAGTAAGAGATAAAATAATAAAACAACCGCTTACTTTTTCCAGTTTATCAGGTACTAAAATTGCAAAAGTTATTCTACCAAAATACAAAGACTGGGGCGATATTCTTACATGGCAGTTGCAGGAAAATGTGCCCGGAGAATTTCCTTTTACTGCAGGTGTGTTTCCTTTAAAGAGAGATGGGGAAGATCCTACAAGAATGTTTGCAGGTGAAGGCGGTCCTGAAAGAACGAACAGGCGTTTTCATTATGTAAGCGTTGGGCAGCCCGCAAAGCGGCTGAGCACTGCGTTTGACAGTGTTACTTTGTATGGTGAAGATCCTGCGCACCGTCCGGATATTTATGGAAAAGTTGGAAACAGCGGTGTAAGTATTGCAACGGTTGATGATGCGAAAAAACTGTATAGTGGTTTTGATTTGTGCGATCCAAAAACTTCGGTGAGCATGACGATTAATGGACCTGCGCCAATGCTGCTTGCATTTTTTATGAATGCCGCAATTGATCAGATGTGTGAAAAATACATCATTGAAAATAATTTAAGAGAAGAAGTAAATAAAATTATTGAGGCAAAATTCAATATTGAAAATTTACCAAAATATATTGGGTCCAATGGACAAGCAGTAACACCTGCGTTAGGAAATTTTGCAGGTATATTACCTGAAGGCAACGATGGCCTTGGTTTGCGCTTGCTTGGTTTGAGTGGATCTGATGTTTTGCCTGCTGATGTTTATGCAAGCATAAAAGCAAAAGCATTGTCATCTGTTCGTGGTACGGTACAGGCAGATATTTTAAAAGAAGACCAGGCACAAAATACCTGTATTTTTTCTACAGAGTTTGCGTTAAAATTAATGGGCGATGTGCAGGAATATTTTATTTCAAATAAGATTCAAAATTTTTACAGTGTAAGCATCAGCGGTTATCATATTGCTGAAGCCGGGGCCAATCCTATAACACAGCTTGCTTTTACTTTAAGCAACGGCTTTACTTTTGTAGAATATTATTTAAGCCGTGGAATGAAAATTGATGATTTTGCGCCAAATCTTTCTTTCTTTTTCAGCAATGGTATGGATCCTGAATATGCGGTGATTGGAAGAGTTGCCCGCCGCATTTGGGCCAAAGCAATGAAGTTTAAATATAAAGGAAATGACCGCAGCCAAAAATTAAAATATCATATACAAACAAGCGGCAGAAGTTTGCATGCGCAGGAAATTGACTTCAATGATATCCGCACAACATTGCAGGCTTTGGATGCCATTTACGACAACTGTAATTCGCTGCATACAAATGCATACGATGAGGCAATTACAACGCCAACAGAAGAAAGTGTTCGTCGTGCAATGGCCATTCAATTAATTATAACCCGGGAGTTGGGTACGGCAAAAAATGAAAATCCAAACCAGGGATCTTTCTTAGTTGAAGAAATGACTGACCTTGTAGAACAGGCTGTGCTGGCGGAGTTTGAAAGAATTACAGAACGTGGCGGCGTGCTCGGTGCAATGGAAAGAATGTACCAGCGCAATAAAATTCAGGAAGAAAGTTTGTATTACGAAACACTTAAACACACAGGCGAACTTCCGATTGTAGGTGTTAATACTTTTCTAAATAAAAACGGTTCGCCAACAGTTTTGCCTGTAGAAGTGATACGGTCAACTACCGAAGAAAAGGAATTACAAATTACCATGCTTGATGCTTTTAAAGAAAGGCATATTGAAAAGAGCGCAGCCATGTTGTTGAAGTTACAGGAAGTTGCTATTGCCAACGGAAACTTATTTGAAGAATTAATGGAGACAGTAAAGCATTGTTCACTCGGCGAAATTACAAATGCTTTGTACAGCGTTGG
>JANLVW010000034.1:0-2874 GCA_031364205.1 Ferruginibacter sp. | reverse complement strand
TTCATTTTAAAATCTGCTTCTGCTGATTTTTTTAATCATAGGCTTGTTTTTTCATAAACAGTAAAATGCACAGGTCCGGGAATTTCAGAGTAGAATTTAAATGTGTAATTATCAGAATGAACTTGACCATGATCAGATTTGATAACAAGATTTTCACATGGTAAATTTCCTTTCAAAATTTGAAGTGGATTAACCACCCCGAGGTACAATCTATTTTGTTTAAGAATAAGAGTTTTTTGACCTATAGATAAAAACGGAAGCAGAAGAGCTAATAAAAACAGGCATTGTCTCAACATATTTTATTTTTTTTGTACATAATTGATGTAATCAATTCCTGATAAAATAAAGTTTTTTTTCATAAAAAATTGAAATAAACTTATGGAGAATATCCTAATAAAAAAGGTAACTTCCTATCACTTTTTTCAGAAATATCACTGATAACTTTTATACACAGCTTTAAAATTTACAATAGTTATATCAACCGTTTTTCTCCTAATACTTCTAATTAAAGTAATGAAATGACTAATTTATAAATACTGAACAACGAATCAACAGACGAAATTATAGCCCCGATAGAAGCGGCTACCCCGCTGAAGCCCTGTGAGCAGGGTGGTGGCGGAGTATTAGCGAATAGCGGGACATGCGTTGATCAAAGATTTGATTCCGAGCTCCTCAAATCATTTCATCCTACTGCTTCTTCGCCCATTTATCCATAGATTTTTCTATGATCTCCAGCGGCATGCAACCGTCTTTTAAAAACTCATCATGAAAGGCTGCAAGGCGAAATTTAGTTCCCAGCATTTGGGTATATTTTTCACGGAGTTCTTTAATTTTTAATGCACCGGTTTTGTAGCTCAATGCCTGTGCAGGGTAAACCATATAACGCTCTATCTCAGCAGTGGCGCCTTCTTCGCTGATGGCTTCATTTTGCATCATGTAAGCAATGGCTTGCTCTCTTGTCATTTTACCGGTATGCATGGCAACATCTACCACAAGCCTTATAGCACGGTGTATTTCATCGCCAAGGGCACCCATGTACTGGTAAGGATCAATGTACAATCCTAATTCTTTTCCTAAACTTTCGCTGTACAATGCATAGCCTTCTCCATAAGCACCATACCATAAAAAGCGTCGGTAAGCCGGCAGTGTTTTATTTTCTGACTGTATGCTCATTTGGTAATGATGCCCCGGTATTGCTTCGTGCAAAAACAAACTTTCCATACCACTAGTTGTATTAAATTTTGTAGCATCGGTAATAGGTATATAAAAAATACCGGGCCTGCTGCCATCCGGCAAACCGGGATAATATTCTGCACTTGCACTTGCTGCCCTAAATGCTTCTGTCTGCCGTATTTGAAAAGTTGTTTTTGGCGTTAAAGAAAAAATCTTTTTTAGATTTGGATCTATGGTAGTTTGTATTTTTCTAAAAGCAGCCAAAACATCTTCAGGCTTTTTATAAGGCATAAACTGCTTATCATTTTTCATAAAAGTAAAAAAAGAATCGAGATTACTTTTAAAACCAGTTTGTGTTTTTATCTGCTCCATTACATCTCTAATGCGCTTTACTTCAGTAAGTCCGGTATTGTAAATTTCATCAGATGTTTTGTTGGTAGTAGTCCAGTATTTTACCAGATAGTTATATACTTCGGCACCGTTTGGTAGCGCATTTATACCCGTAGTTGTTCTTGCTTTTAAGAGGTATTCATTCTGTAAAAAATCTCCAAGCTTTTTATAAGCTGGTACAATTTCATTTTTTATAAGGTTAATATATGCTGCTGTTAACCGCTGTTTGTCGGACTCAGCAAATGCAGCAGGCATCAATGTTATAGGGCCATAAAATAAACTTTTTGTTGGCTCCGCCGTCAGCATATTTTGCATTTGCGGAATCATTTTTACCACAATACTTTTTGGCAAAACAGTATTGTTTGCAATCCCTTTTTTAAAGTAACCAATGGCACTGTCAGCCCAGCCTGAAAACGCAGTTGCACGTTTTAACCAATTGTCATAATCCTTTACCGTTTTGAATGGTTGGTTACCTGTTCCTGAACCCATTTGACCAAGCATAAGTGTGGTGCCATTAAACTGGTCAAAGGGCAAATACATGGCATTACTTCCTGAAAAGCCTAGTGCTAATCCCCGCAATGCTACTTCCATTTCATATTTTAAAATATTGTAACTTTTTTTATCCGTGTCAATCAACCTGGAAGTATCCGTTTTTTTTAATGCATCATAAGTTCTTGTAAAGAAATCTTTAAGCTTAGCATGGTAACTTTCTGTAAATTCTGCGGGTAAAATATCATTGTAAAGTGTATCGCCATTTACAGTTGCCTCCATTGGAAAAAGTTGCATGCGTTCGTCGTAATACTTTTGTAGTACAGCTGCAAAAGCAGAATCAGTATGTAAACCTGATGTTTGCTTTTCTTCAGTTTTTTGCTTTGTTTGGCAACTGCTCACTGCAAATAATATGACCAAGAAATAAATGACATTTTTCATTTTAGTTGGTTTTATTTTCTAAATATAAATTATTTAAGATTTACATTAGCCTTTGTTTTTGTTTAGTCAAAATGTGCAATGTAGACCTTCCTAATTTTCTCCTCTCCCAACTTAACGGAGAGATTTACTCTTGAGTGATGTTCACCAATTACTACACCTCTAAAGTATTTTGATGATGCAATTTTTCAATTATTTAGAATGCATTAATCCATCACCATCTTAGATTTATTTAAAAGTATTTTACGCTGTACTTTTAAAACATAACTGAAAGTTTGTTATACTACATTTAGCTAAAGCAACAATTTCTATGAAAAAACTTTTTACTAACCTTACTTTTTGGGTAATTACGGCCATTACTACCGGTGCTTTGCTTGGGTATTT
>JANLVW010000029.1:0-5238 GCA_031364205.1 Ferruginibacter sp. | reverse complement strand
CTCTATGGCAAAAATGCTGAAAATACTGGGAAATTCTTTAAGGCTTACACTGCATGAATTAAAAGTAAATAAAACAAGAACTGCGCTAAGCCTAACTGGTGTTGCGTTTGGTATATTCTGTATTATTGGGGTATTGGCAACAGTGAACAGTCTGGAACAAAACATACAGAATGAGGTAAGCAGCCTCGGCAGCAATACAATTTATATTGACAAATGGGATTACAGTGGTGGTCCTAACAAACCTTTCTGGAAACTTAGGGCAAGACCCGTAATGAAATATGAAGAACAGAATATGGTGAAAGAGCGATCGGAACTTACACAGGACGTAACTTTTTTAATGCAAACGGGTGGAAGTTTATCTTATAAAAATGATGTATTGAGTAATGTGGCTGTATATGGTATAAATGAACCGCAGATTGCATTGCAGCCATTGGTTTTTGATGCAGGCCGCTATTTTTCATCGAATGAATTTAACAACGGTACCAATGTTTGTATAATTGGTTTTGAAAATGCGGAAAGTTTATTTGGGTCTGCTGAAAGAGCTGCTGGAAAACAGGTGGAAGTTAAAGGGAAAGTGATGACAATTGTTGGTGTAATAAAAAAAGTAGGAAAAAATACGATTGGCTGGGATTATGATCATTGCATAATGATGCCGTATAAATATTGCAGACAATTGTTTGACGAAAAAAATGCTAATCCGGTATTAATCGTAAAAGGAAAAAATGGTGTGACTACAGATGCATTATACCAGGAGTTAAGAGGAATTATGCGGCAGGTAAGGCGTTTGGGGCCAAGGGAAGAAGATAATTTTTCATTAAACAGTGTGGAAGCTTTTAGCAAAGCAATATCCGGTTTTTTTGTAACGCTGAATATTGTGGGTGGTTTTATTGGCGGAATCAGTTTGATAGTCGGTTTGTTTGGTATTGCCAATATTATGTTTGTAACAGTTAAAGAAAGAACTTCTGTTATTGGTTTAAAAAAAGCTATTGGTGCAAAGAGTTCTTCCATATTGCTTGAGTTTTTAATGGAAGCCGCACTGATGTGCATTTTAGGTGGTGCTATAGGATTATTTTTTGTGTGGCTTCTTACACTCGTTCTTTCGGGTCCGTTAAAATTTCCCGTATTTATTTCGGTGCCGCTTATGTTTGCAACTGTTATAATTTGTATTGTCGTTGGTATACTTGCGGGTATTATTCCGGCAAGGCAGGCAGCAAGAATGGACCCTGTGGTAGCAATAAGAAGTTAATGTGATAATTTTTCAATAAGCCAACGTACTAATTTTTTAACCTGAGATTCATTTTATAAATTGCAAATTGAATTTAAACGGTGAACATCAAACAACAGACAATAAATACTAACTATTAAAAAACCGTAACCAACAACCCGAAATTTCAATCATAAAACTTACAACACTTAAATCCCTGAGCAACTTAAAACCAAATATTCTTGCAATAGAATCATCCTGCGATGAAACAGCTGCCTCAGTTTACAGCGAGGGCAAAATCTTAAGCAATATAATTGCTACACAAAAAATTCATGAACAATATGGAGGCGTTGTCCCTGAGCTAGCAAGCCGTGCACACATGGAAAATATTGTTCCGGTTGTAGATGCAGCAATGAAAAAATCTGGGCTAGATTTAAGAGATATAGATGCCATTGCATTTACACAGGCGCCAGGCTTAATTGGAGCTTTGCTTGTTGGAGGCCAGTTTGCAAAATCCCTTGCTATTGCACTAAACAAACCTTTAATTGCCGTGCACCATTTGCAGGCGCATGTGCTCGCAAATTTGTTGCAGAATCCGCCTCCTGCTTTTCCCTTTTTATGTTTAACTGTTAGCGGTGGTCATACACAAATAGTTTTGTGCACATCTGCAACTTCTATGAAAGTTATTGGCGAAACCATGGATGATGCTGCAGGTGAAGCATTTGATAAAACAGCAAAACTATTGGGCTTGCCGTACCCTGGTGGACCATTAATAGATAAATATGCACAATCGGGAGAAGCAATATATAAATTTCCTGAACCAAAAATTGAAGGTTTAAATTTTAGTTTCTCAGGCTTAAAAACATCAATTCTTTATTTTTTGAATAATGCCGGTACTGCTAATGTTTATAAAAAAGAGTTGACAGTAAATGCAGAAGAAAGAAAAAAGTTTATTGATGAAAATTTGAATAATATCTGTGCGTCTGTTCAGAATAGGATTATAAGTATCCTTATAAATAAATTAAAAAAAGCTGTTGCGCAAACGGGTATTACAAATGTTTGTATAGCTGGTGGCGTAAGTGCCAACAGTGCGTTACGTAAAAAACTTACAGAAACAGGAACAGCACTTGAGTGGAAAACTTTTATTCCAGCATTTGAATATTGTACAGATAACGCAGCAATGATTGCAGTTACCGGATACCATAAATATCTTGCAAAAGAGTTTGCGGCAATTGATATTACGCCAACAGCAAACAGTTCATTTTAATTATATTTTTTATTTAATTATCAAAATGAATACTTGGTTTGAATTTAAACAGTTTACAATTCATCAGGAAAAGTCTGCCATGAAAGTGTGTACCGATGCATGTTTATTTGGGGCTTGGGTAGCAAAAAAAATTGAAGAAAATAAAATTAAAGCTGATAATATTTTGGATATTGGTTGTGGAACTGGCTTGCTATCATTAATAATTGCGCAAAAATCAATAGCACAAATAGATGCTGTAGAAATAGATAAAGATGCATTTGATCAGGCTAAGGAAAATATTACAATATCAGCCTGGAGAGAAAAAATTAATATTTACCATATTTCCGTTACAAATTTTAGATCATCGAACAAATATGAATTAATAATTTGCAACCCACCTTTTTATGAAAACCAATTAAAAAGCAATAATAACATTCGAAATAAAGCATTGCATGCCACTGCACTTTCTTTTTTAGAATTAGCAAATACCTTAAAAAGTAATATAACTAAAAAAGGACTCGCAGCTGTATTACTACCCTATTCTTTCGTAAAAAACTTTGAGGAAATTCTATTTACACAACAACTTTTTATTATAGAAAAAATGAATGTTGCTCATTCACCTCTTCACCCTTTTTTTAGAAGTATGTTGCTGATTTCTACAGTAAAAGAAGATTTATCAGAATATTCCTTATCAATTAAGAAAAGTGAAAAGGAATATTCAACAGAATCTATAGAACTTTTAAAAGATTATTATTTAGACTTTTAATTCTATAGTTTTTGGAATAGTTATTAAAAATGTAGTTCCTTCTTTTAATTTAGAAGTCACTTCAATTCCTGCGTTATGAAACTTTAAAATATTCATGGTTGCTGCCAAACCCAAACCCATACCGTTTTTCTTTGCGGTAAAATAAGGCTCAAATAATCTGGAAAGATTTTCTTCATTTATACCGCATCCATTATCTGAAATTGACAATGTATACCGATCCTTTAATTCTTCAAGTTTAAGTGACAAATGGCCTTTTTCTTCCATTGCCTCAACAGCATTTATAATGATGTTTAAAAATGCAATTTTCAGCTTTTCTTTATCCGCGTTAATTAATAGTATTTTATCTGGGAAAATTTTATCCATCTTTATATGCCTAAGCATAATCCTGTCTGCAGCAGCATCTATGCTTTCTTTAAAAATTTCCACCAAATCATTTTCCTGTAACATAATTTCCGGTCTTGATGCACCGAGCAATTCGGTTATTAGTATTTCAATACGTTTACTGTTGCGGGTAATTATTTCCAGATAAAGATTTGCATCTTCCGATTTAATTTCTTCCGTCAACTGTTCAAGCGATAGATTGATGTTGTTAAGCGGATTTCTAACTTCATGCGCAAGAGTTCGTACAAGCCTTTCGGCCATACCAAGTTTCTCCATTCGGACATTATTTTTTTCAATTTTTTTAAATTCAGTAATGTCGTGAATTATCCCCTGCAAAAAAGCTTTACCATTGCTGTCTATTTCTTTTGAAAGAGAAAGAACTCCAGAGATGAGTTCCTCATTCTTTGTTAGCATCTGTATTTCTTTATCATTAATTTCTCCTGATTGAAGTTGATTTTTGATCATTATTTTATCAACTTCATTCACCACAAGTTCAAATATTGAAAGTTCTTTAATTTCTTCACTGTCGTAACCAAAAAGCAAATTCATTGCTTCATTTACGTCAGTAAAAAGCATAGTTTCTACATCAATCAAAAACACTGCATCCTTCGATCTTTCAAAAATATGCCTGAACTTTCTTTCGTTTGATTTTAAGGTTCTAACTGAAAAACTTTTTTCTATAACATGGCGAATACATCTTTCAAGTTTTTCAGTATCCATTTCTCCTTTTATCAAATAATCGACTGCACCTGCATGCATTACTTCAGCATCCAGCTCAGGTGCAGCTCTACCGGTAAGAATGATAATTGGTTCATCACATTTTTTTTCAAAAGCTTCTTTTATAAAATCCAATCCTGTTTTTGCACCCAAATAATAATCTACCAGATATAAATCATATTTCTTTTTACAGACATCCTGCATGGCACTTTTATAATCGTAACGCCATTCAACTTTAAAATTATAACCCTTTATATTTTTTATGTATTGATTGGTTATAAAAAAATCATCCTCATCATCATCAACAATTAATATTCTGTACGTATTTAGTTCTGCAATCATAAATTATTTTTTTCTTGAATTTCGCTTTCTTTACTTTAACAACAATCGTACTATAAAGTTTGAACTGTAAAAAGTAATTTATTATTTTTTTAAAAAAATCTTGTCAAGAAAAAAATACGCCTATCTTTGCCATCCCAAATAAAAAAGGGAGCATAGCTCAGCTGGTTTAGAGCATCTGCCTTACAAGCAGAGGGTCCGCGGTTCGAACCCGTGTGCTCCCACAAGAGGCTGTCTCATAAGTGCGAGACAGCCTCTTTGCATTCGGATCCCTGTCGGAGAGGATAAGCCGTTTAAGCAAATCTCAGCGCCATTTTCTAATTATGAGACAGCCTCTTTTAATTCCCTTTAACAATTTTCTTGTATTCCTCCTTCACAACTGCAGCTAAATTTTATTTGGCATTTACAACTGATTATTTTCCAATGCAATTAAGAAAACACAATTTAAATCACTCCAATTTTAACGGAAAATATAAGGATTGGCAAATCATATAATCTGAAATTAATTGCTGCAGCCGTCTTAGTACATATCGATTTAAAACCAAAAGCCTCCACAGTTGATACACTTGTGCAAACTTATTTAAT
>JANLVW010000015.1:0-2280 GCA_031364205.1 Ferruginibacter sp. | reverse complement strand
ACAACACTTTACCTTAAAAATTAATTAGTTATAACATGGTTGAATAATTAAAATAAAAAAAGGCTGTCCCAATTATTTGGGTCAGCCTCAGCGTTAGTTTAACTCTATTAATTATTTCATTTCTTTTTGCATTGGATTGCCAAGTCCTGAACTTGCACCCCTTGCATTGCCGGCTGCTCTGGTTTTAAATAATTGGAATTTTGATGGTTCTGCGGTCACATTCCAAACATTATTTTTCTCATCAATATCTGCTGTTTCCTTTAGTGGATCTAATTTTATTGAAGCTACTTCTTTGTCTTTTATAAAAGTTTTTACAACCCTGTTTTCGTTTTTGCGCCACACCTGTACAGCAATGCGATCCATTTCTTTTGAACCATCTTTAAATGTCCATTCGATGATAATAGGCATAACCAATCCACCTTTATTACTGAAAGTGAGTTCGTACATAAATTTATTACCTGCAATTTCCTGTTTTTGTCCGGTTGTAAATGTATCTAAAATTGGAGCAGGTGTTGTTATTGTATATGGTGTGTTATCAACCTTTACCAAATCCCTGTCATATTTCCAATAGAAATCTCTCAAACTGGTATCTGCATCTGTTGCAAAAACAATTTTTTTGTCTGTTCTGTTTCTTATTTTTGAAATATCGTCAAAAGTATTTAACTGGGGTTTTGCTACCGGTTGAGAATTGGTACTTGGTGTTGTTGTTGTCGAAGATGATGAAGACTCAAGGCTTAAATTTGACCATTTAACTGTATCTAAAGAAATATCACAGGGATCGGTATTGTAAAACCAACCACGCCAAAACCAATCTAAATCTTCAGCACTTGCATCTTCCATAGTTCTAAATAAATCTGCAGGTGTAGGGTGTTTAAAAGCCCAGCGTTTTGCATATTCTTTAAACGCATAATCAAAATTCTCTCTGCCAATAATTGTCTCTCTCAAAATATTTAAACCGGTTGATGGCTTGCTGTAAGCATTTGGACCAAACTGAATTATGTTTTCACTATTTGTCATAATTGGTTCAAGCTGGTCTTTAGGCAACTTCATGTAATCAACAATTTTATATGCAGGTCCTTTACTTACCGGAAATTTATTATCGTATAATTCTTCCGTTAAATACTCAACAAAAGAGTTTAATCCTTCATCCATCCAGGTCCATTGGCGCTCATCGCTGTTAATTATCATTGGAAAAAAATTGTGACCCACTTCATGTATTACAACACCTAGCATTCCAATTTTTGTTGCTTCACTATATGTTCCATCTTTCTCTGTACGGCCATAATTAAAACAAATCATAGGATATTCCATTCCATTTGCAGCTTCCAGGCTTTGTGCTACAGGATAAGGATATGGAATTGTAAATTTAGAATAGCTTTTAATGGTGTGTGCTACCGCTTTTGTACTTAATTTTCTGTACAAACCATATGCTTCTTTGCCGTATGCACTCATGCACATTACTTTTTTACCTTCCACATAAGCAGGCATTGCATCCCATACAAATATGCGGCTGCTTCCCCATGCAAAGTCACGAACCATTTCTGCTTTAAAAATCCACGTTTTTTTTCCGGTTTCTTTTTTTAATTCTCTTGCTTTTGCTTCTGCAAGTGTTACCACCTCTACTACATCTTTTGCATTTTGCGCCGTTTGCCATCTACCAAATTGTGCCGGCGATAGTACCTGTTGGTAATTTTGGCATTCTCCTGTTGCCATTACTACATGGTCAGATGGAACAGTCATAGCAACTTTAAAATTACCAAAGGTTAACGCAAATTCTCCACTGCCAACAAACTGGTGGTTTTGCCATCCTTGAAAATCACTGTACACACAAAGTCGTGGGTACCATTGGGTAATGGTATACAAATCATTTTTATCTTCAGGAAAATATTCAAAACCTCCACGACCGCCATATTTTGTGCGTTCTATAATATTGTAATTCCAGTCAATTTTAAAAATAAATTGTTGCCCAGGTTTCAATGTTTGCGGCAACTCAATACGCATCATTGTTTTGTTGATCGTATATTTTAATGTTGCACCAAGGGCGGTAGTTACTTTAGTAATATTATCCCCGTATTCTTTATCGAGTTTACCTGTTCTGAACCTCTCAAGTTCTTCTGTATTTAAAGATCTTGGCATTGTGTTACTGGTTTGATAACCTGAATTGTTTACAGAACTGTGTTCATTTTCATCTAACTGGAGCCATAAATAAGTAAGGTTATCAGGAGAGTTATTGTAGTAAGTAAGTGTTTCTTTACCGGTAATTTTTCTGTTGGGTTCATC
>JANLVW010000850.1:0-4065 GCA_031364205.1 Ferruginibacter sp. | reverse complement strand
TCTGCTATCCATCCTGTCGCATATCCAACCACCTATTAAACAACCTACTGCCGAAAGCAGACCTCCTGCCACGCCGGTTACCAAGGCAATGGTATCTGCGCTTGCAAACCAATATCGGCAACAAGGTAAACGCCTTTGTCTGTCATCATTTGTATACCCTCTGCATCTAATAAACTGCCGTGTTCTATAGAGGAAACACCTGCTCTTACCGCAAGTTTTATAGCTTCTGTTCCATGTGCGTGTGCACAAACTTTTCTTCCCCATAAATGCGCTTCATCACAAATTGCTTTCATTTCTTCAAACGAATATTGTGGCAGACCCGGCATTTCTTCTTCACTCAACACACCGCCGGAAGCCATAAATTTTATCCAGTCTGCTCCCCATTTAATATTGTTGCGAACCCGCTTTCTTATTTCATCTACACCATCTGCAACCCCTGTAAAATCTTTATTGCCTTTAAATTCAATGTTTGGGTTAAATCCGGATAAATCTACATGCCCACCTGTTGAGCCAAGTGCGAAAGTTGATACCAACATGCGAGGCCCTACTATGGAACCTGCATTAATGGCGTTGCGAAGAGATACATCAATCAATTGATTCGAGCCAACATCACGTGTCATGGTAAAACCCGCCTCTAATGTTCGCTTTGCATAAGTGGGTGCAAGTATGGCGTAATCAATGGCCGTTTTTCTGAAGATATCATCGTAGTAATTTTCCCCAGACTCAAATGACAAATGCGTGTGGCAATCCATCAGGCAGGGCAGCACTGTAGCTTTACTCAAATCAATTATCTCGGCATTATTTGGTATAGCGATATTGCTTCCGATATCAATAATCTTATTACTGTCAACCAATATTATTTGGTTGGTGAGCATTTTTCCCGTTACAACATCAACTAATCTGCCTGCTTTTATAGCTTTTATTTTTGATTGCCCAAACGATGTGCTGGCAATTATTAAGGACATGGAGGTGATTAGAAATACAATTTTTTTCATAATTAGTTTGGTTGAATATGCATTACAGTTTGGTAAAAGCTTCATTGATTACTTTGTACGCAAAGGCCTAAGGGCTGTTGGTCTATAAATTTCCAACACCTGTATGCTGCAGCGGATGTAAAACCGCAAATTATTATTTTATCCCTTCATATTATTTCCGAAGAGAGAAAAGCTCAATACTTAACAAAACTTACTTCTTGTTAAGTGTAGGATAAGTTATACCCAGCTGCTCCATATAAGTTTTATATTTTGCGGGATTGTAATAAAATTTCTTCATTTCATTTCTGTACGTATCCATCTTTTCTTTATTTAAATAGATGGGTGGATTGTCTTTTTCTGTTATAAACGGAATGTAATGCACATCTTTAGTCTGTACATTTTTAAAATAATCTTTTGCATCGTTTAATATTTGCGGGTTGGTAAACAAATCAATTAGAGTAAGTGCGGTAACTTTTGCCCCGGCTAAACAACCTTTGTGTGCAATAGGGGTAGCCATAGCAATAGCATCGCCCCAATGATGACCTTTTAAACCGGGAATATTTGCAGGATAACCCAGAACAATTGTAGGAACATTCCACGATACATCTGCAATATCATCCGAGCCGCCACCCCATGAAAAAGGAACAGAACCTTGTAAGGTGTCAATGGTATTTCGCAATCCATCAATTGGTCTTCCTTTAAAATCCTTTTTTGGAGCATCCATCAATTTCTGTACTGCTACGGCTAATTGGTTATCAGCTTCGCTCCATTTCGGCAATCCAACTTTTGTAATATTTGCATACATAGCAGTCGCCAGTGCTTTATTAAAATGCCCGGGCCATGCAGCCCCTAAAATTTGGTAATTCATTTTTGTATCCGTCATCATTGCAGCACCTTTTGCAATATTAATTCCCGCTTCATACATACTTTTTATATCCTTATATTCTCTTTCTCTGAAGTAATACCAAACGCTTGCTTTTGATGGTACTACATTCGGTTGATCACCTCCATCGGTAATTACATAATGCGACCGTTGTGTTGGTTTTAAATGTTCTCTTTTAAAATTCCAGCCAACATCCATTAACTCCACTGCATCCAATGCGCTTTTACCTCGCCACGGAGCTGCGGCTGCATGGGCAGCTTCTCCTTCAAAAGAAAATTGTGCTGATATCAATCCATTACCTCCGTTATCCCCATAATTACAACTAAAATCGCTGCTTACATGTGTAAAAATACAGGCATCAACATTTTTAAAAAATCCATCACGCACATACCAGGCTTTACTGGCAACCAGCTCTTCGGCAACACCGGGCCAAATTACCAAAGTACCCTTGATATTATTTTTCTCCATCATTTCTTTAACTGCAATAGCAGCGTTAATAATAACCGCCTGTCCGGAATTATGTCCTTCACCATGTCCGGGAGCGCCTTCTACTATTGGATCTTTATAAGCAACACCCGGCTTTTGAGACGCTTTGGGAATACAATCTATATCACTGCCCAACGCAATTACGGGACTGCCACTTCCCCATGTGGCACGCCAGGCAGTTGGGATATTTGAAATTCCTTTTTCTACCTTGAGACCATTTTTGGTAAGAATATCCGTTAAGTATTTTGACGTTTCAATTTCCTGAAACCCCAATTCACCAAAACTAAAAACCATATCCACCATTTCCTGCACCTGCTTTTCTTTTGCGGCAACAATTGGAATAACCTGTTGTTTTAAATTAGCTATGGTAAGGCTGTCGTAAACTTTTGTTTGTGCAGACACATCTAAATAAATAAGCACCAATAATAGCGTGTAGAATTTTTTCATTTTTTTAGGTTAAGTTATTTTTTGCAGCAGGTTTAAAGTTTTGATTTTGTTTGATTTTGATGCTACCACGTTTCATGTTGTAGGTAGAACACTAATACGAATTTAATATGTTTTTACAAGAACACGTTTCCATGTCTTACTGTTACCAATAATAAAGTGTCCCCTTTTAAAACAAATGGCCTTGGTTGGTCTGTATCATCATAACATGGTAAGGAGCCTCCTTTAACATGATGTGTCGTCCTAAAATAACTATTGCGTCATCCTGTGTGGCAAGGGCTGAAAGGTTACTGCAAAGTAGGAATTATTACAATGATTTTATAAATTCATCAGCATATTGAATAAGTTGTTTAAGCCCTTTTTCTTCCATAGGATAATGCCCTGCATCTTCCAAAATTTTTATTGTAAAAGGTGCTTTAATTCCTTCCATGGAAATTTGACTAACAGCCAAGGGTGTCCAGGTATCTTTTTCAGGCTGGGTAAGTAGTAACGGGCATTTATCAAATTGGGCCACAGGTATTGGAAGTTGATAAGTAACAAAAGAATAAATAAACTGCAACTGCACACTGCTGTTTGCCGAAAGCTCATCAGCCAAAAATATTTCCAGAGCTTCTTTATTATTTACAAGGTCGTTCATTTTAGAAAGTCCTTTTATTGGAATACGAACTTTACCAAAACTAAGGCTGCACAGGGAGCGCAAAAGCGGTAAGGCCAGCCAATTGGTTTTTGGAAATTTCACCGTTTCGTATTGTACTCTTTTATCATCATTTTTTAAAAAGCACATACCTATAATACCATGCACTTCTTTTAAAAGGCAAGCCACGCTATACACGAGCATACCACCGGCACTCAAACCATACAGAATGGTTTTTTTATAATCTCTCTTATTTTCTGCATGTATAAAGTCGGTAAAAGACTGCACCCAATCTTCGTACTTAATATCTTTTTGGTTTACCTCAGTTAAGCCATAGCCCAGATTATCCATAGCTACCACTTCATAACCCAATGCTGCCATTTTATGGCCAAAAATCATATTGAGTTGTCTGCCGTTGGTACCAACTCCGTGATGTAAGAAAATTCTATATTCGGCAGCCGGATTTGGATATCTGTCCAGATGCATTTTATTTCCATTCCAATCCCAGGTTTCTTCTACAGGTAGATTGTCTTCTTTAATTTGAAAATCAATTGGCAGCAACCCGTTTAATTGTTTCCATGCTGCATTGCTGTTGTACGATTTCATATTTGCAGGGTTTTAATAATGATTTGGTTTCATTATTT
>JANLVW010000428.1:0-5788 GCA_031364205.1 Ferruginibacter sp. | reverse complement strand
CCTACCGGAATAGTTACATTGGTTGGTTTATCATTCCTAAGTACTTCAATATTTCCTCCTCCGCTGAATAATATTTTCTTGGCAACATCATCAAAATATTTAATTGAATCTCCATTTACAGAAACTATTTTATCACCACTTCTAAGTCCTATATCATACATAAGAGAATCGGAAACCCACACCCCATTTTTTAAAGATGAATTAGGTATTTTTTCTTCGCCCCAATGCATTAAAATGCCGGCATAAATAATGAAAGCGAGCAATACATTAACAGTAACTCCACCAAGCATGATAATTAAACGTTGCCACGCAGGCTTGCTGCGAAACTCCCATGGCTGCGCAGGTTTGTTAAGCTGGTCTTTATCCATACTCTCATCAACCATTCCGGATATTTTTACATACCCACCAAGTGGCAACCAGCCAATACCATATTCAGTTTCACCAATTTTCTTCTTAAAGATGGAAAACCATGGGTCGAAGAAAAGATAAAATTTCTCCACCCTGCACTTAAACCATTTTGCAGTTATATAATGTCCGAATTCGTGAAGCACAACCAATATAGAAAGAGAGAGAAGAAGTTGAGCAGCTTTTAAACCTACGCTGCCCCAGTTAATTGCTAAAAGTATCATTATTATTATTGAGAATTAAAATGTTTGTGTTTAAATATTGGTATTAAGAATTTAGATATTTTTTTTAGGTCCGGGGTTTTCCCCATTCACTGTTCACATTTTTACTATTTACAATTTGATAATGCTTGCAGCAAAGTTACGGGCCTCACCATCGCTTTCATAATATTCCTCCAAAGTGGGATTTTCTATAAAAGATATTTTCTCCATAGTTTTCTCCACTACTGCTGTGATATCTAAAAAGCCAATTCGGTTTTTTAAGAAAGCCCACACCGCAATTTCATTTGCAGCATTTAAAACACAGGCTTTGTTACCACCTGCTTTTAAAGCATCTATTGCAAGACCAAGATTTCTAAACGTTTTGTAATCGGGTTCTTCAAATGTCAAACTGGGATATTTTTTAAAACTAAATCTTGGGAAATCGTTTTTCATCCTTTCAGGAAAACCCAATGCATATTGTATGGGCAACTTCATATCCGGCAAACCCATCTGTGCTTTTAAACTGCCATCTTCAAACTGAACTAAACTGTGAACAATACTTTGAGGATGCACCACAACTTCTATTTGCGCAGGCTTTAAATTAAAAAGCCATTTGGCTTCAATCATTTCAAGTCCCTTATTCATTAGTGTGGCAGAGTCAATTGATATTTTTGCACCCATGCTCCAGTTAGGATGTTGCAGAGCATGATCTCGTTTTACGTTGACCAAAAAGTTTGGTTTTTTTCCTAAAAAAGGTCCTCCACTGGCGGTAAGTATAATTTTTTCTATTGGGTTTCTTGCTTCACCAATAAGGCATTGAAATATAGCAGAATGTTCACTGTCTACAGGTATTATTGGAGACCGGTTTTCAAAGGCCTGCTGCATTACAATATCTCCTGCAACTACCAGTGTTTCTTTATTGGCGAGTGCAATAACTTTTCCTTTTTTTACACCTTTGAGCGTAGATTTTAAACCTGCAAAACCAACAATTGCTGTAAGCATTACATCATAAGTATCAAAATCCGCAACCTCTTCCAAGGCATTTTCTCCTGCAAAAACTTTTATTGATGTTGTAGAAAGTGCTTGTTTTACTTGCTCATACTTTGTTTCATCACCAATAACAACAGCATTTGGTAAAAATTCCAATGCCTGTTTTATAAGCAAATCAGCATTTGTCTGTGCAGTTAATATCTCTGCTTCCAACACATTTCTATGTGCACGAATTACCTCAAGGGCCTGCGATCCGATTGATCCAGTAGATCCGAAAATTGCAATGCGCCTTCTTTGCACCTGTTCACCCATAAATAGTATAGTTGTTAATAGTAAGTCAGCAATGTAGTCTTTTATTAATTGCCGATTATTCGTCAGTTCTTAAAGTAGTCTTAAAGAATCTTAAAATATTCTCTAATTAGCTGTCACTAAATTTTCAATACAGGTTGCGATTTCCCTATCATTGCTAAGTTTGGGTACTTTATTTTGCCCGCCAAGTTTACCTACACTTTTCATATAATTTTTAAAGCCGTCTTTTGGAACAGGCGTAATTTTTAAAATATCCAAAATATTGCCTTTAATGAGATCATCATAATAGGCGTTTTTATTCCGCAGATTACCATCAAGTTTTTGTGCAAACCTCGTAAGGTCTGCAGGTATTTCTTCAAACTCTATAAACCATTCGTGGTAACTTTTTCCTTTATCCAAAGAAACAAACGGTGCTACAGTAAATTCATTTATGCGCACATTTTCTTCCGTAGTTGTTTTTAAAATAGCATGTTCAGCTTCTTCCACAATTACATGTTCGCCAAATGCAGAAATAAAATGTTTTATTCTACCCGTTACTACAATTCGATATGGATTAGTGGAAACAAACTTTACTGTATCGCCAATGTTATATGCCCACAAGCCGGCATTGTTTGATATTATTAATGCATAATTTTCTCCAACCTGCACATCTTTTAATGTGAGTCTTTTTGGAAATTCATTTTGAAGTTTATTTACCGGTACAAATTCAAAAAATATTCCGCTGGAGGTATTCAGCAGCATGCCTTTTGTTTTTTGCGAATCTTGAAATGCAAAAAAACCCTCACTTGCAGGATATAGTTCTATAGTATCAATCGGGCGCCCAATACTTTCCATGAGCTTGGCTTTGTAGGGTTCATAATTTACGCCACCCTGCACCATCACACTTAAGTTTGGAAAAAGATCACCGATTTTTTTTCCGGAACGTTCCTCCAGTTTGTCAAAATACATTTGCACCCAAGGTGGTATTCCACTAATTAGTGTCATGTTTTCATCAATAGTTTCATCCACTATTTTCTCTACTTTTTCTTCCCAGTCTTCAATACAGTTTGTTTCATATTTTGGCAGCTGGTTGCTGCGTAAATAAAGTGGAATATGGTGGTTTACAATTCCGCTCAAACGGCCTGTTGGAATGCCACCTACTCTTTCCAATACAGGTGAACCGCTTAAGAAAATTACTTTACCGTTTGCAAATTTAGTATTGCCACTTTCAACCATATAACAAAGCAAAGCATTGCGGGCAGTATTGATATGGTTTAGTATGGAGTCTTTTGTTATTGGAATATATTTTACTCCGCTTGTTGTACCGCTTGTTTTGGCAAAATAAATTGGCTGTCCCTTCCATAAAATATTATGTTTGCCTTCTTTTATTTTTTCTATATAGGGTTTAAATGCCTCGTAATCTCTAATTGGGACAAGCCTTACAAAATCCTCATGGGTTTTTATTTCGGCAAAAGAATGATCTATGCCAAAGATCGTTTTACCTGCAGATTTTATAAGAAAAGTTAATATAGCTTCCTGATCTGCAACAGCAGTTACCATTCCCTTCTTAATCTGTTTTTGTATATAAACGGCAAAAGGTTTTGCCAGGAAAGATTTAAACTTCATAGTAAAATTCCCTTCTTTTTTTGAAATATATTCTATAGAAAATACATTTCAGTTTGCTGTTAAAAATACCAATTTGTTTAAAATCTTTTAATCGAAGTATTCCCCATTCTAATTACAATTTCCGCATGGCCAATCCTTGTCTAAGTCTATTGCAGTTACAACTACAATTTCTTTTTCTTTTGGCGCAAACACAATTCGTACATGTTGACCATCATGCGTTATACCTTCCAAAGGATAAGTTATTCCTTTTTCGGTCGTTTCTTCTTTGTTGTAATTTATTATGCCATTCGCCAAAATTTCTTTTACCTCGCTTTCATCAATATGCCTGCAATCCATTCTGCACTTTGCATGAAGGCTATATTTAATTGTTTTGTTGCCAGACCTTAAAGCAAAATAATCATCCTTTACCGCATCTACTGTAACACGACCGGGCTGGTTGCCCCGCTGGTTTTTCTTTACCCAAAAAAACAACAAAGCCGCAGCTACTAAAATTAAAAAAGGATAACTTTTATTTTTCACCTATGCAAGTTATGAATTTTAAAAAATGAGTTCAGGTAAAATTGATTCATGTAATCGTAGAGGAAATACCCTTCATGAAAAACAAATTTTTTTTTAAATGCTCAGCATTTATATCATTTTAAAACAACCCTTCAATACTTAAATATCTTTCCCCCGTATCATAATTAAATAAAAGTATTGTGCTGCCTGCAGGTATTTCAGGTAATTTTTTTGCCAATGCTGCCATTGTTGCACCGCTGGAAATACCCTGAAAAATTCCTTCTTCCCGGGCAGCTCTCTTTGCATATTCGTAAGATTCTTCTTTACCAACTTGAATCACTCCATCTAAAATTTCTTTATGCAAATTGCTAGGAATAAAACCTGCGCCTATTCCCTGTAAAGGATGCGGAGCGGGACTTCCACCACTAATAACAGGCGATAACTCAGGCTCCACAGCAAATACTTTTATTGCAGGAAAGTGTTTCTTTAAAACTTCTGCAACTCCGGTTATATGCCCCCCGGTCCCAACACCTGTTATTAAAAAATCTATTCCTTCCGGAAAATCTTTTACTATTTCTTCTGCCGTGGTTTTTACATGTATATCAATGTTTGCAGGGTTATCAAACTGCTGTGGCATCCATGCATTAGGTGTTGATGCAACAAGTTCTGTCGCTTTTGCTATAGCCCCTTTCATCCCCAGTTCTCTTGCAGTCAATTCAAAACTTGCTCCATAAACACTCATCAATTTTCTGCGCTCAACACTCATACTTTCCGGCATCACCAAAATTATTTTGTAACCTTTTACAGCAGCTACCATTGCCAATCCGATTCCTGTATTGCCAGATGTTGGTTCTATTATAGTAGTGTCTTTGTTTATCAGACCTTTTTGTTCTGCATCTTCAATCATCGCAAGTGCAATTCTGTCTTTAATACTTCCACTTGGGTTTGTCTTTTCAAGTTTTGTGTAAACATGAATGTTGTCAGGATATAAACGATTTATTTTTACGTGGGGGGTGTTACCAATCGTTTCTAAAATATTTGCGACCTTCATAATCTGTTTTTTTAAATGATAAAATTTATTGGTTCATTAAAATCTCTTCTGTCTTTTACTACCGTTTGTGCGGTGTGATAAACCACACTAAAAGATGGAATGCTTTGGGTTATCCATGTATTGCCACCAATTATACAGTCATGCCCTACAATTGTTTCTCCGCCTAAAATAGTACTGCCTGCATAAATAACTACATTGTCTTCTATTGTTGGATGTCTTTTAATAGCAGCATCTTCTTTGCGCACTGCCAATGCGCCAAGCGTAACACCCTGGTATAATTTTACATAATTGCCAATAACAGTTGTTTCTCCAACAACTATTCCCGTGCCATGATCAATAAAAAATGGAAAACCGATTTTTGCTCCGGCGTTTATATCAATACCAGTTTTGCTGTGTGCCTGTTCACTCATCATTCGGGGCAAAATAGAAATGTTTTGTTCATATAAAATATGTGCAAGTCGGTAAATGGCAATAGCATAAAAACCGGGATAACTTAATATTATTTCTTCAAGCGTTTTTGCTGCGGGATCATAATCTAAAATAAACTGGGCATCATTTACCAGTTTTTCTGCAGTTGCAGGTAACAGCTCGAAAAAATTATTTAGAATGACATTAATCGCTGTTTTGTTATTGACAACACATGTTGTAAGCAACGAATTTAAAGTAAGCTTTAAGTCAATTTCCCTATTTGCATGGTTTATTAAAAAATCTTCTTCGTTTTCAACCAATG
>JANLVW010000807.1:0-1079 GCA_031364205.1 Ferruginibacter sp. | reverse complement strand
TCAACGTACCTGCATTTATTGAAAAAATAAAAAATGATTCCAGCTTTTATAAAGCTTTTAAAAACCTGCGCATAATTAATTTTACTGCTATTAACGATATTAGAATGAATAATAAAAATGGTGCGCTTGATGCATCATTACACAGTCGTACTAAGCAGACTATAAAAAACGGCTGCCGTACTATGAAAGTGCTTGAAGAAAAAAGTACTGGAGATATGTACAACGATTTAAAAGAATTTAATTACTACACGGCAAATATGTATGCATCTATATTTTTTACAAAAGGCACCATTTGTGGTGAAGATAATATCGTTAATGGTACAGCATTTTCTACTGAAGGTAAAAGTGGAATGGAAAAGCACAAGGAGCAACTAAAAATGTTGTTTTTTAACCCGGGCAAAAGAATTAATGGCTTGCCTTTTATGAGTAATAAAACTGCTATTTACGATGATGAATTAGCAGACAGTTATGATATGAATATTGATTGGGAACGTTACAACAATACAAACTGTTATGTTTTTAAACAGAAAGGAAAACCCAACAGAAAAGGGTCGGTGGTTGTTGATGAAATGAATACCTGGTTCAACGACAGTACTTTTGAAGTTATGGCAAGAAATTATAGTTTGAGTTACGATGCGGGTGTTTATGATTTTAAAGTAAATATGGAAATACAAATGACGACTGTTGGAAATCTTACTGTACCCGCCGTTATTAGGTACACAGGTAACTGGAAGGCTATTTTTAAAAAAAGGGAGCGTGGGATTTTTACAGCAACACTTTCAGATTTTTATTAAAATTTTGATGGTATAACTTTTGATATTTTATTTTAAACCTACGTATGCAACTACAACTTGAGGTTCAGTATTTATTTTTAATTGCCATTCCTATTGCGTGCTTTGCATGGACAGTAACACATGAAGAAATTTTTAAAGAACTCCGTGATTACTGTAAAAAAAAATCAGAAAGCTGCAAAAATATCGTTGTAAAAAAGTTTTTTTACCTGTTTACCTGTGAGTATTGTTTCAGTCATTATGTAACACTGGCTTTTTTACTTATTACAAAACTGCATTTAGGTTTTG
>JANLVW010000783.1:0-2196 GCA_031364205.1 Ferruginibacter sp. | reverse complement strand
TGCCAATTCCATCAGCAATACCCTGCAATCCATCTTGTGCCATATCTGTATTTACCCAACCCGGACAGATTGCATTTACCAGGATGTTTTGTGGCGCATATTCTACAGCCCAGCTACGCATAAGTCCAAGCAATCCCGCTTTAGATGCACAATAAGCGGAGTAATTTGCAACACCCAATCTTGCCAAAACGGATGACGTAATTACTATTTGTTTGTAATTATTTTTACTGCGTTTTAATGCAGGTAAAAAATATTGTACCGTTAAATATGTGCCGGTAAGGTTTGTATCAATAATGTCATTCCATCGGTCATTTTTCCCAAAATTATTTTCACCTCCTATTCCGGCATTTGCAATAATTCCGTCTAACACTAAATCATCGTTATCCTTCAATAAATTTTTAATCGCAGTTTCATCTTTAATATCAGCTAAAAAAATCTGATGCCTATTATCCGGTAGAAGCGCCAATGTTTTTTTTAAATTATTTTCATTTCTACCCAATAAAAAACAGGAATGTCCATTAGCTGAAAGTAAAACTGTTATTGCTCTGCCAATTCCGCTTCCTGCACCCGTTATTAAATAATTCATTATGTAAAATTTTAAATTTTATGCATTAACATGATAGAAAATCAGCTGATTTCTTCTTCTTCATCTTTTAAGATTTTTTCTTTGGCTTTTAAAGAATGTATACTCACATTCAGTTCAAAACCTATCAGCAGCGCAAGGGAATTAAGGTATATAAGTGCCATCAGCATCATTATTGTGCCGATAGAACCATAGAGGGCGTTGTAACGTGCAAAATTTGTAACGAATAATGAAAAGGCAAGTGTTGCTATTAAGCTCAAAGTTGTAGCGAGGACAGTACCTGCAGATGAAAATTTCCATCTTTTTTGAATCGCAGGCGCATATCTAAAAATAAATCCGATAGTTAAATAAACCAATAAAACTATTAATATCCACCGGGAATAGGTAATGATTGTTCTTAACGTATCACTTTGCACAACCATTTTTAGTAAAGCCCCTTGCATAATTAAAAGTATAAAATAACCGAATAATAAACCGAAAATAACAATCGTAAGCCGCAAAGCCACCCCTCTTTTTTGCAAGCCTTTTCTTTTTTCGAAGCCTACATAATTTTTATTGAATGAGCGCATTATTCCCATCATTCCATTTGAGGAGAAAAATAAAGTGAGCAGTAGACCAAAAGAAAGCAATCCTATTTTGTTGCCATCAATAAATGTATCAGCAAATGCTATTACCTGCGTATTGTATTCTTTTGAAGGAATGATATCGAGTATTAAACTGTGTAACTGGTACTTGATACTTGGTTTTGAAATAAATGGGAGATTTGGTATAAGCGTAAATAAAAAAAGTAAAGAAGGAGGTAGCGCCATAATAAAATTATAGGCAATGGCAGAAGCTCTTTCAGCAAGACCCTGTTGTCGGATTTGAATTCTAAAAAACTGCAATACATTGTAAACGGGTAAACCTTCAAACCCTGGCAAATACCATTTTTTACTTTTAGTTAAAAGTAGTGGGAGAAGTGTATATGATAATATTGTACGTTGGGCTTTCGTCAAAGAGATAGTGAGTTATAAATAATTTATTTATTTTGTCTGCTTAGTTAAAATATTTTATTCCCTAAAAATTATTTTGTTTGATTATTAATAAACTATCCAAAGCTTTTTGATATGCTTTTGCAAAAATTAAATGCTGTGCATAAGTAGAAGCAAAATTTGAGTATCCTTTAAAATCCGGTTTTGCTACAAAAAATATATAATTCGTTTCGGGTGAATCTAAAACGGCATCTATTGTTTTTGTTGAGGGTGTACAAATCGGGCCCGGCGGTAATCCTAAATTTCTATAAGTATTGTATGGAGATTGGAATTGTAAATGGCCACGCAAAATTCTTTTCAAACCAAAATTTCTCATAGCATATTTTACAGTCGGGTCTGCTTCGAGTTTTTGGCCCTTTGCCATGCGGTTTCTATACACACTTGCAATCAATAATTTATCTTCTGCTTTGTTTGTTTCTTCTTCTACAATGCTCGCCATTGTATAAACCTGAGCAGTAGTTAGATTTTTTGTAGAGGCTTTTTTTAAACGTTCGCCTGTCCAAAATTTTTCCTGTTCACTTTTTAATCTTAGAAATAATTTTTTAAATGTGGTGTTCCATTTCAATGAGTAAGTATTTGGTA
>JANLVW010000766.1:0-1227 GCA_031364205.1 Ferruginibacter sp. | reverse complement strand
CAGGTGTTTTTATCTTTTTTTAATTCTAAAAACTTTAAAGCAAGAGTGTGCTCGAAGTAATTAAAGCATTTGAAAAAGAAAATAATGTACAATTAAATTATATAATTGGGTCAAAAAGAGATGGAGATGTTGTTGCAATTTATGCAAACAACAATAAGGCAAAAGATTTGCTGAAATGGATTCCAACTTTAACAATTAAAGATATGGTAAAAACTGCCTGGCTTTGGGAATTAAGTCTTCAAAGTCAAAGCCAATAAGGGTTTCCACTTTATTTGTATCATAACTATTCAAAATAAATTATTAACCTTTACTTTGTAAATCAATAAAATAAAATACATGCTAAGTGACATTGAAGTAACCGGAAAAAAAGATACCAGAAGTGGCTTTGGAGATGGACTTTTGGAAGCTGCAACTGCCAATGAAAATATTGTGGCTCTTACGGCTGACCTTGCAGGATCTTTAAAATTAGGACCATTTATAAAAGCTTTTCCTGATAGGTTTATACAGTGCGGTATTGCAGAAGCAAATATGATTGGCATTGCTGCCGGTTTAACCATTGGCGGTAAAATTCCTTACACCACAACTTTTGCAAACTTTAGCACCGGCCGTGTATACGACCAGATAAGGCAAAGTGTGGCTTATAGTGGTAAAAATGTAAAAATATGTGCCTCACATGCTGGTCTTACTTTGGGGGAAGATGGTGCAACACACCAAATTTTAGAAGACATTGGGTTAATGAAAATGTTGCCCGGTATGACGGTTATTGTACCCTGCGATTACAACCAGACTAAAGCAGCTACAAAAGCTATTGCAGATTATGAAGGCCCTGTCTATCTGCGTTTCGGGAGACCGGTATGGCCAATTTTTACCAAAGAAGAAGATTTTAAAATAGGAAAAGCACAAATATTAAATGAGGGAATAGATATTTCCATTTTTGCGTGTGGTCATTTGGTTTGGAAGGCTGTGGAAGCTGCAAGAATACTAGAAGCCAGAGGTATCAGTGTTGATTTAATAAACATCCATACAATAAAACCGCTCGATACTGAAGCAATTATTGCATCTATCAAAAAAACAGGGTGTGCAGTTACAGCGGAAGAACACAATATTCTAGGCGGCCTGGGAGACAGTATCGCTCAAACGGCTGCAAAAAATCATCCTATTCCTATTGAATACATTGGTACAAATGATACTTTCGGCGAAAGCGGAAAGCCTGAGGATTTATTGGTG
>JANLVW010000752.1:0-1066 GCA_031364205.1 Ferruginibacter sp. | reverse complement strand
AAGGTTACTATTTATTTATGAGAGAAACCACAAACGCCTTCTGGCAGAAAAATATATTTACTACAGCCACAGAAATTACAGGTCCCTATTCTAAAGACAATTACTTTTTTGCAGTACAATCCGTAACTGCAGATGGCAATGAAAGTTTACCTGTGGTTCCTGCTGTTGGAAGGTAGAATGGTTGCTCGGTTGATCAGTTATTAGTTGATTTAAACATTAATTAAATCAACTAATAATTCAAAACTTTTGTATCTCGAATACTGTTTCTATCAACTACTCAATCAAACATAAATGAAAAGTATTCCTATGCCCAATGGCAATATGCTGAGGGAGATTGTAACCATGCAAATGCCATTTGGCAAGTATAAAGGTACCGTGCTTAAACGCTTACCTGTAAGCTATCTGGAGTGGTTTGCCCGAAAAGGATTTCCTAAAAACAAACTGGGAGATTTATTGCAATGTCTGTTGGAAATTAAGATAAATGGCCTTGAAGATTTATTGCATCAAATTGAAAAATTTCATTAAAAGGTTTTTAGTTCTTTTACTTCTTTCAATTCAACTTCTTTAAGATCGGCATCTATTTTTTCTTTTTTGGAATATATTCTTAGTATTGCAAATACATTCATGTAAAGATTTGCAACCCACACCAAAGAAAATCCACTAATTAAATACCCACGCCAATCATCAAAACCTAAATGCAGTTTTGTAATAAGTAAAAAAGCCAGTGTTACATAATGACTGAAACAATACTCACAGGTAAACAGGTAAAAAAACTTTTTAACGACGATATTTTTACAGCTTTCAGATTTTCTTTGACAGTATTCTCTGGGTTCTTTAAAAATTTCTTCGTGTGTTACTGTCCATGCAATGCATGCAATAGGGATGGAAATTAAAAACAAATACTGAACCTGAAGTTGTAGTTGCATGCGTAGGTTTTTAATAAAATATCAAAAGTTATACCATCATAATTTTAATAAAAATCTGAAAGTGTTGCAGTAAAAATTCCCCGCTCCCTTTTTTTAAAAATAGCCTTCCAGTTACCTGTGTACCTAATAACGGCGGGTAC
>JANLVW010000740.1:0-5901 GCA_031364205.1 Ferruginibacter sp. | reverse complement strand
TTACTGCAGACTATTTATTTGCACCGTTTTTTTTTGATAACGGGAAACCAATCAGCATTACCGGCAACCCATCATCAAAAGCATTTGGTTATGATGCGGGCATAACAAATGGTGGGCTTTATGCAGCACAGTTTAATATTGCTATCCCACTTTTTAATACCTCGCTTATCAATAACTTGTACATTCAAAATAAAGCGCAGGCCGATGTTTCAGCCTATAGCAGAAAACAAATAGTGAATGATATTACAAAATCAATTATTGACCAGTATATCATCTCTTATACTTTTCAGCAACAAGGTTTTTATCTAAAAAAAATAATTGATCAACTGGAAAGCCGCAAACCTCTGGTGGCAGCTTTGGTAAAGCAGGGCTTGCTTCAGCAAAACGACTTTTTATTACTTGATATTCAAATACTGACAAATAAAAATGATTTAAAACAACAGGAATTTTCATTTAATAACGGACTGGCTTTATTAAAAAACCTTTCACTGTTAAGTGATAGTGCTAATTATATTTTAGAAAAGCCATCTATCCGGATAAATACAAATCCTACTGAATATTATTATGTACAGAAATTTAAACTGGACAGTTTAAACATTATTGCACAGCAAAATGTTTTTGAAAATAGATATAAAACACAGGTAAGTGTTATGGGCTCCACCGGTATTAATGCAACAGAAATTGCAACCATTCCTCACAATATAGGATTGAGTGCAGGTGTACATGTTGCCGTACCTATAAGAGACGGAAACCAACGAAAACTTAATAGAAAACAAAATGCAATTTTAATTGATAATCAAAAAATTTACAGAGATAACGCAGCAATGCTGTTGAAGAATAATTTACGCAATGCAAAGCAACAGATTGTGCAATGGCAGCAAACAATAAGCATGGCAAAAGAGCCGATTGAAAAACAGGAATTGCTGCTGGATATTATAAAAGATAAAGTTATAAAAGGGCAGGTAACAGTAATGGATTATATTAATGCTTTGCAGGAATATGCATTACTTCAAAAAAACAAGGCAATTGCAGAAACAAATTTACTTCTCTATATTAATCTATATAATTATTACAACAGGTAAATAAAAAACATGCCAAACAGGAATTTTATTTTATTAATGTACCCCAGTCTGCTCATTTTTTTTACAGCTTGTGGCAGCAAAAAAAAAGTTGAAGAAGAAAAAATAACCTCTGTTAAAACAGCTGTAACTGTTATACAGTCAGGCTCACAAAACTTTAGTAATTACCTGCAGCTAAATGGCAGCACTCATTTTCAAAAGAAAATGGTAGTGCGAGCAAACATTACAGGCTATATTGTTGCAATGCCATGGAAGTTAGGAAACCATATAAAAAGTGGTTCGTTGTTTTGTACAATAAAGACAAAAGAACAAGATGCACTTAAAAATATTGATAGCAGGGAACCTTCTTTAAAACAGTTTCAGACTCCTATAAAAGTGATGACTAGTGCGTCAGGAAACTTTACTGCAATTAATTATAGCAAAGGGGATTTTGTAAATGAAGGAGATGTGCTTGCAACAATTACAGATCCTTCATCGCTGGTGCTGTTGGTAAATGTTCCCTACGAATATCACCGTTCTGTTTATAAAGGTAGAAGTTGCCTTGTGAAATTTCCTGATGGCAAAAATATTACAGCTACTATTCAGGAAGAAATTCCATTTGTAGATTCTGCTACACAAACACAATCGTATTTAATCCGCATACCGGGTAATCAGGTATTACCAGAAAATCTTAACCTGATTGTACAGATTCCTGTAAAGCAAAAAATATCTGCAACTGCTCTCCCACTGGAAGCTATTCAAACAAATGAAACGCAGGATAAATTTTGGGTAATGAAGCTGGTAAACGATTCAATAGCTGTGAAAGTACCGGTAACAGTAGGGTTGCAAAAAGATTCTATGAGGGAAATACTTACAGGATTAGATATGATGGATAAAATAATTGTAAAAGGTGCTTACGGATTGGCAGATTCATCTTTGGTAAGAATAGAACCTGATTCAAAGTAATTTTCTGCCTCATCATAAAAAACAGAAAAGTATTTTTTAAAACTTTATGATAAAGTAGATGAAAACTCAAAAATAAATCTTTATTTTCTTTAGTAGAATTTTTGATAAGCCTATGCAGCAGTATCATTCAAATCATAAAAAATCAATCATAGGGCTTGCCGTACTTACGCTGCTGGCGGGTTTTTTTTCATTTTCAAAACTTAAAACAGGATTATTTCCTGACATTACTTTACCCAAATTAAAAGTAATTGCAGAAGCCGGACAGCAGCCTGTAAATAAAATGATGGCTACTGTAACCGTGCCTCTGGAAAACATTATTAAGAAAACGGAAGGGCTTGATTATATACGCAGCACTACATCGAGGGGTAGTTGCGAAATTTCTGTTTTTTTAAAATGGAATGCAGATGTTGATCTTGCAAAACTGCAGATGGAATCCTTGATAAACAATATAAGAAGTAGTTTATTAAGTGGAACACAGATTACTGTTGAAAAAATGAATCCCTCTATTTTACCGGTAATGGGTTTTAGCCTCGAAGGAAACCGGTCTTCCATTGAATTAAAAAAAATTGCACAGCTTCAAATAAAACCTTTTCTGGCTGCAACACCCGGTGTTTCTGATATTGCAATAATTGGCGGGCGTACAAAAGAATATCAAATACTTTTAAAACAAGACCGACTTACAGAACTCGGTATAACTCCACAACAAATAAGCATTGTTGTGAGTCAAGCCAATTTGTTGCAATCCAATGGCTATATTAATGATTACAACAGGCTTTATTTAACCATCACTGATAATGCAATAAGTAGTAAAACAGAACTGGAAAATTTAATTGTTTTAAATAATTCTAAACGAATAATTCAATTAAAAGATATTGCCGAAATAAAAATAGCAGAGACCAAAGAATATGTAAGAATAAATGCAAATGGTAAAGATGTACCGCTGATAGCTGTTATAAAACAACCCAAAGCAAACCTTGTAGATGTAAACAATGATGTTTTAAAAAAAGTAAAAGAACTAGAAACTATTTTACCAAAAGATATAAAAATTAAACCTTATTACCTGCAGGCAGATTTTGTAAATGAAAGTGTAAAAAGTATTGAAGATGTTTTATGGATAGGCCTGATGCTTGCAATTGTGGTGGTAATTATTTTTCTACGTTCGTGGAAAAGCAGCCTGGTAATATTATTAACTATTCCTACTACGCTTGCCCTAACAATAATTTGCCTTTATGCATTCGGTTATACTTTTAATATTATGACCCTTGGTGCGATAGCTGCTGCTATTGGGCTAATGATAGATGATGCTGTAATTGTTGTAGAACAAATTCACAGAAGCCATGAGGAACATCCGGATGAAACAATGCCTTTGGTAATAAGCAAAGCCATTAGGTATTTATTTCCTGCTATGATTGGTTCTTCGTTAAGCACCATTGTAATTTTTATTCCTTTTATTTTGATGAGTGGTGTTGCCGGTGCATATTTTAAAGTATTGGCATTTACAATGATCATTACGCTAACCGTTTCATTTTTGGTGACATGGCTCGTATTACCGGCATTGTTTTTACTTTTTCCTTATAAAATAAAAGATGCTGCCGCAATAAAAAAACAGGAAATTCTAATTCATAAAAAACAAAAAGAACAGGGCGGATGGATTCGTTTTTTTATAAAACATTCTTACATCAGTATTTTATTTGCACTTATCTGTGCATTTATTATTTATATTTTACCGGGCAAAATGCCCACAGGTTTTTTACCTGAAATGGATGAAGGGGGCATTGTACTTGATTTTAACAGCCCACCCGGTACAACACTGGAAGAGACAGACAGAATGTTGAAAGACGTAGATAAAATTATTCAGCAGCAACCTGAAGTTGCAAACTTTAGCAGACGCCTCGGGACACAAATGGGTTTTTTTATAACTGAACCAAACAGAGGAGACTACCTTATTCAATTAAAAAAGAAAAGAGGTTTAAATACCAACGAAGTATCTGCAGAACTTCGCCAAAAAATAGAAGCTACCCTACCACAGTTAAAAGTAGATTTCGGGCAGGTTATAGGAGATATGCTTGGTGATTTAATGAGTAGTGTCCAGCCAATAGAAATAAAGCTATATGGCGATAATACGCAGAAGCTACAAGAACTTTCACAACAGATAGCAGAAATTGTAATTAATGTAAAGGGAACCGCAGATGTGTTTAATGGCATCATAGTGGCAGGCCCCGAAATAATAGTAGAGCCTGATGTAGCTAAACTGGCGCAGTTTAATATTACACCTGCTGATTTTCAATTTCAATTACAGACGCAACTTGAAGGAACTGTAATCAGCACAATTATGGAGAAAGAACAAATGATAAACATTAGAATGCTTTATCCGGATGCACAACGTAGTAACCTTACTTCTCTAAAAAACGGAAATATTTTTTTACCAAACGGATCATTAAAATCTATAAATACTGTATCAACAATTCATGCAGAAAAAGGTGTTACACAGATTGAGAGAGAAAATCAAAAAATGATTGGAGCAATTACTGCACGGTTGGACAACAGGGATCTTGGAAGTACACTTAAAGAAATAAAACAACAAATAAATACAAAACTTTCTTTACCGGCTGGCTATCGCCTAGAATATGGAGGCTCTTATGCACAGCAGCAGCAGGCATTTACAGAATTATTGTATATTTTAATTGCAGCATGTTTGTTGGTATTTGTAGTATTGCTAACACTTTTTAGAGAATTTTTAGTTTCACTTTTTATTATATTACTGGCAGTGCTCGGCGTTGCAGGATGCTTACTTGGACTGTATCTTACACATACCCCCTTAAACGTAGGAAGTTATACGGGTATAATAATGATTGTAGGTATTATAGGTGAAAATTCCATTTTTACTTACCAGCAATATCTTGTGGCAAAACTTACCATGGATACCAAACAAAGTATTGTTTTTGCCATAAGTGCAAGGCTAAGACCTAAATTGATGACGGCTTTTGGGGCAATAATGGCACTGCTCCCACTTGCTTTAGGCATAGGAGCAGGTGCACAATTACATCAGCCCCTTGCTATAGCTGTTATTGGTGGATTGTGTTTTGCCTTGCCTTTATTACTGATTGTTTTGCCAACCTTTTTAAAAATTATCCACAGAAAATAAACCCTTATTAAAAAAGGAATTTAATTATAGATTATTTTCAGATTTGAATTTTAGTTTTATATTACAAATATTAATACCTTGAAGAGATTTTGAAATTAAAATTATTTAATCACTCATAAAAACAAACAAATGAAAAAAATCCTAACTGCTGCTGTGGTATTTTTATTAATTAACACAGCAACTATTGCACAGGCTGTAAAGAAAACCGCTGCAAAAACTCCGGAAAGTAAAATGAAAGTCGTGCCCGCTAAACCAGCTCCCATGGCTAAGGTTGTACCCGTTACAAAAACAGTTGTTAAAACTAAAACAGTTGTTACAACTAAACCTGCAACAACTTCCACTGTTGTTATGAAAAAAGACGGTACGCCTGACAAACGTTACAACAATTCGGCAAAATCTACCGGCCCTACTAAAAAAGACGGAACGCCTGATATGCGTTACAAAAAAAATAAAAAAAGTTAAGCCTTATTTTAAAGATTAAATCCCTTCATTTTTATGAGGGGATTTTTTGTTAAATAATTTGGTACAATTTTTTCATCTGTTTATAAAAAAAAATGAAAAGTAAAAAAGAAATATCTGATAAAAACTCCATTGAAAAAGTGGCAGATTTAAAAAAAGAAACAATTGCAAAAAATCCTGTTCAAAAAGGATACAACGAAAAAAATCCAACACAACCCGAAGGAGCATTTAAACCTGATTCAAAAAAGTAATTTATTTTTTTATTCTTGGTAT
>JANLVW010000732.1:0-2528 GCA_031364205.1 Ferruginibacter sp. | reverse complement strand
CAAAATAAAGTTCGCCATCTTCAATTGTCTCGGTAAAATGATATAAATCGTATTCACTCTCCAGCATTTCAGACAACTCAATATCATGAGTGGATATAATTACAATATTGTTGTTGTGATTCAAATAAGAAAGGATCGCTTTTGCTGCAGAAATTCTTTCTATAGTATTTGTACCCTTAAAAACTTCATCTAAAACAAATAAATTTTGATTTGGTGAATTAACTTCTGCTATCAAACTTGCCATTGTATTAACCTCCTGCAAATAATAGCTTTTCCCATCAAACAAGTTGTCATCTATTCTAATTGATGAATATTGTTTTAAAATTGGCGAAATAAATTCTTCTGCAAAGCATGTATAAATAGTCTGAGCTAGTATTGAATTCATTATAAAAGTTCGTAAAAATGTCGATTTTCCAGACATATTAGAACCCGCAATCAAAATACTTTTTTCACTTATTGACAGGTCATTTTCTACGCAATTTTCAATAAGTGGATGATATATGTTTTTAACAGATATTTTTTTTCCTGCAGAAGTAAAAATCGGCTGACATGTTTTTGCACTATCTGCTCTCAAAGAGGCAATTGAAATTGAAGAATCAATATTTCCTACATAGTCGAATAGTGTTATTATTGATGATCGTTTGGTTTCAAGTTTTTTAATAACTTTAAAAAGCGTAAAAACTTCTACCAAAAAAAAGGCTTTTATTAATTCCAGTAAATATGTTCCTATTTGGCTTAATTCTGATTGAATTCCACTTCCATTATCGAAGTTTATTATGCTTGATTTTCGTTGAAATGATTTAAGGTTAGAAATGCTTTCTTCAACGGATTTATCATGGAAAACCCCTTTTCGGCGTAATAAAGACTTTGACACTTTAATCAGCAAGTTCAATTGGGGGATTGATCTAACAAATTGAAACGTTTTATTTTTATTCCAGTAATGTAAAAACATATTTAGGGCAAAAGGAATAATAAGAAAAATTATAAAAATTTGATACTTAAATGAGAGTATGATTAGGCTAATAATAATAGCTATATCTAATCCTAAAAACTTAAACCATTTGGGTGTTTTTAATAAATTATCCTTTAGCAATGATGAAATGTAATATGCGTCTGTTTCGTTTAATTTTAATAAGTCTAATTGTATATGCTCTCGTAATTTCTTGTTACTGGCAAATAATTCAATAAGGTTTTGTGAAGGGTCAGATTTATGAATCGTTGGTCCTATTACTTTCCTATATAGAAACTGTTGTCCGACTTTGCTTGTGGTACGATCGATAAATTCAAAAAGTCCATAAAAATCTATATCATTAATTGTCTGTTCAGTCAGATGGTGAAAATTATTACCTTTTACTTCTTCAGAATAATTTTTAATTCCATCAAAATTGAAAAATTCTGTCTTCGGGTTACCCCATGCAGCTCTAATTTGTTCAATTTGTTTTCTGGACTTCCGTTTATTTAAAAGGTAAATAAAAATAAATATCAACAAGGTTAGAATTGCTCCAAATAATAAGTAGTTCATTTTAATTTAGTAAATCAATTAATGGGTTCAAAAAATACTTATTATTTATAACCGTAATGTTCATAAGGGGCGGTTGCCGAAAACATTAAGGGTTTGCCGAAGTGGAAAAAATAGAATTTTATCCACTCAGCTAACTGAAGCTAAATTTAAAAATAAAAGTTGATGATATGCATATAGCTAAATTATTAACGTCCTGCCCGAACTGAAGTCAAATTGAAAAACAAAAAGTTGAAACACGGCTTCCATCCGACCCCAATTACGCTGCACTTTAATTATTTGCAATCATTAAAATGTATTAGAAAACTAAAGATTCGTAATATTTCCGGGCACAAAGACGTCACCTTTACTCAATAATCTTGCAGTACGGATAACACCGGCTTGATTAATAATAATATTGCCGTTTTTATTTGTAATATTTAGGCAAACAGTGAATTCGCCTGTTGGATGTTCAACTGATAAGTTACTTTTGTTGTAAATAATTGCAATTCCCTCCATAACAGAACCTTTTAAAACACATGCAGTAGCTAAAGAAACAGCACCCAACACGCCAATTGCTTCATGACAAACATGGGGTATAAATGTCCTCGTGTTTATTGTGCCCCCGTTAAGCGGCGCTGATATAATACACATTTTTGGAACGGTCTTTCCCTTTACATCGCCTAAATTCATCTTATGCCCGATTTGTACTCGAATGCTTTCTAATTTATTTTTTAGTAGTTCGTTTGTATCTAATTCAACAGGCATTTCATATCCTGTAATACCTAAATCACCTGCCCTGATAATTACTTCCGGCATACCGTTATCAATACAAGTAATCTCAATTCCATCTACAATATCTTTTACGTTTCCTGTTGGCAACAAACTCCCACAGGTAGAACCTTCGGTTCCGAGATAATTGCAAATTATGGGAGCTGCTGTTCCAGGCACTCCATCTACTTTTGCATTACCTGCATAGTTAACCTTCCCGCCAGGCGTTTCAATAATTACTTCACATATTCCACCGGTA
>JANLVW010000686.1:0-2903 GCA_031364205.1 Ferruginibacter sp. | reverse complement strand
AAAACAAATTAAGGAAAAAATAATTAGCAAAGAATAAATTATGCAGTTCAATTAATAATCACGTAATAATAATATCCTATATTGAGTTTAAATTATATGACCTTCAATTTAGATTATATTTTTATAAAACGTACCATGGCATTTAATGCCAATGGCTGCCACAAATCCACGTATACAGTTACGATCCGTTAAGGGAAATTTTCTGCATAAAACTTTTTTACAAATGCTTAATTATTAAGCTTACGAATTTTTAAAAATATACAAACTTATTACATGCAGGTATTAAAATTTGGAGGAAGTTCTGTTGCAAATGCTGAAAACATTGGCAACGTTTTAAATATTATTAAAAGAAACAACACCAAAAAAACGGTGGTTGTTTCGGCTCTTGGTGGAGTAACAGATTTGCTGTTATCCTGTGCTTCTATGGCTGAAATAGGCAACGAAGACTTTAAAATTACATTGGGTCAAATAGAGAACCAACACATGGATGTGGTAAAAAAACTGATCTCTATTCAGCAACAAAGCAGCATACTTAGTCTTGTAAAAAAAGCTTTTAATGAAATAGCAGACTTATGCAACGGTATTTTTTTAATAGGTGAACTTTCTGCCCGCACAAAAGACAGAGTGGTGAGCTACGGCGAACTTTTATCCTCACAAATAATAAATGCAGCATTAAACAACCAGTTGGTAAAAAGTGAATGGGTAGATGCCCGAAAAGTTATTGTTACCAATGACAATTATGGTATAGCCGCAGTTGATTTTGCCGCTACAGATAAAAAAATACAGGATTATTTTTCAAACAATAATGGGACTTTATTTTTGGTTCCGGGGTTTATAGCATCGAATATGAGAGGCATCACAACTACCCTTGGCAGAGGCGGTTCTGATTATACTGCAGCTATTTTTGCAGCCGCTTTAAATGCTTCTGTACTGGAAATATGGACAGATGTATCCGGTATGATGAGTGCAGACCCACGGCTTGTAACTAACATTAAACAAATCCCTGAAATATCTTATCAGGAAGCAATGGAATTGTCACATTTTGGTGCAAAAGTTATATACCCGCCGACCATACAACCGGTGATGAGCAAAGCAATTCCCGTGTGGATAAAAAACACTTTTGCACCGGATGATGTGGGTACAGTTATTAAAAATGAAGTGGCGGAAAACCACTCTCCTATCAGAGGTATTTCCAGCATTAATAATCTCGTTTTAATTAGTCTGGAAGGCAGTGGTATGGTGGGTATTCCGGGGTTTTCAAAAAGACTTTTTGAAGCCTTGGCTAATGCTGCCATTAATGTCATATTAATAACGCAGGCATCATCAGAGCATTCTATTTGTGTGGGTATTGAAGATACTTTTTGTGACAAAGCAAAAGCTGCTGTAGACCAGGCATTTGAGCATGAAATAAATATTGGTCAGGTGCAACCGTTATTGCTGGAAAAGAATTTATCTATCATAGCTATTGTTGGTGACAGTATGAAAAACCATACAGGTATTAGTGGTAAAATGTTTGGTGCTTTGGGTAGAAACGGTATTAATATTCGTGCCATTGCGCAGGGTTCTTCAGAAAGAAATATATCTACCGTTATCAATATGGTTGATGTAAAAAAAGCCCTTAATATATTACACGAAGCATTTTTTGAAACGGCTTATAAACAGGTAAACATATTTATTGTCGGGATTGGTAATGTTGGACAAAAACTATTACAACAGTTAAAATTACAGGAGCAGTTTTTATTGCAGCAATACAGGCTTCAATTAAAAATTGTAGGCATTGCCAACAGCAAAAAAATGCTTTTTAAAGAAGATGGAATTGACATAGAAAAGTATAAAACAGAATTGGAAAACGGAACGGCAATGAACACTGAAGAATTCTCTTTGCTCATACAAAAGAAAAATTTACGAAACAGTGTTTTTGTGGATGTAACGGCAAATGAAGAAATAGCAACGGTGTACAAAGATCTGCTGCAAAAAAGTGTATCCATTGTAGCATGCAATAAAGTAGCGGCTTCATCTGCTTATTCAAATTATAAAAATTTAAAAGACACTGCTACTGAATTTAACAGCCTTTATTTGTTTGAAACCAATGTAGGTGCAGGTTTGCCCATCATTGGCACATTGAATGATTTATTGCGCAGCGGCGATAAAATAAAAAAGATAGAGGCAGTATTGAGCGGTACATTAAATTTTGTTTTTAATAATTATAATGGAGAAAAAAGTTTTGCATCAGTTGTAAGACAGGCCCAGGAAGAAGGATACACAGAACCTGATCCCCGCTTGGATTTGAGTGGCACGGATGTAATGCGGAAGATAATGATACTGGCAAGGGAAGCCGGTGAAGTCATAGAAATGACTGATATACAAAACAATTATTTTATGCCCGAAAGCTGCATGATGGGCACTGTAGAAGATTTTTATGCTGCCATGGAAAAAGAAGAAGCACATTTTAAAAAAATATTTGAGGCTGCTAATGCTCGAGGTAAAAAATTAAAATTTGTAGCAACTTATCTATCTGAAAATATATTACAAAAAGCATTGGTGGGTTTGCAGCAGGTAAATGAAAAAAGCGATTTTTATCATTTGTATGGCAAAGACAATGCGGTAATGTTTTTTACAGAACGTTATCCGGAGCAACCGTTGGTAATTAAAGGTGCAGGGGCGGGAGCAGCGGTTACTGCATCCGGCGTATTTGCAGATATTATCAGAGCAGCTAGGATATAGTGTTTAGCCGGTAAGTCACTATTTGTTTCAATTTGTTATTGGTTTAAAAACTTACCGCAGAGAATCATTATAACCGTAGAGACGCTAAGACGTTGTTCTCCTTGCCCATTTTGCGACTTTGCTTCATTGCAGTTAAAAAAAAGCCTTTGTGGTTTAAATCACAACCGCTGAGAAATGGA